>JAEKFU010000005.1 GCA_016522385.1 Pseudomonadota bacterium | reverse complement strand
GATGACTCATCGATTATCGGATCGATCGGCGTTGTTGCCGCCGGGTTTGGGTTTGTCGATGCCATCAAGAAGCTCGGCGTTGAACGCCGTGTCCACACTGCCGGAAAAAACAAGGCGATACTCGATGCCTTCCAACCCGAAAAGAAGCAGGATGTCGATCGGCTCAAGCAACTCCAGCTTGACATCCATCAAAGCTTTATCGATCTGGTCAAACGGCGTCGCGAAGGCAAACTGCCCGAGACTGAAGGTGACCTGTTTACCGGCGCCTTCTGGACGGCATCAAAGGCGCAAGAGTTCGGTCTGATCGATGGACTCGGCAGCGTACATTCGGTGCTTGAGGAAAAGTTCGGCGAAAAGGTCAAGATCAGGCCGATCAGCAGGCCTGGTGGTTTTTCGCTGCGCCGTCTGCTATCGCCAGCACAGGGAGAATTGGCGCACCGAATTGACTTGAACATGACTGCCGGATTTGCGGATGACCTGGTATACGCCCTGGAAATCCGTGCGCTGTGGCAACGTTTCGGTTTATAGTAACCCCATCTGAGTTATCGATTGACGGTTTTTCGTCGGGAGGAAGGACATGTTGGCAAAAGTTTTGATGGCCACGTTGACAGCTGCATTGGCATTTGTGATTGCCCGGCAACTCAAGCAGCGTAGCGACAATGCCAAGGCCCATGTAGACACCCGGCGCACCCGTTCACGCGATCACGTTGTCACTCTGCGAGAAGATCCAGAGACCGGCATTTTCCGCCCATCTGATGAGGACTGAAGATTGCCGTTTGCGCGGGACGCGCGCGGCCAGCCTGAATTCACATACGCTGCGGAATCTGGCTACCTGCGTTATAACCTTAATTGTTCACGGGTCCTAACACCGCTTGACCATGCGCCTTGCGAGCCATAGTTTGCGCGCTCAAATACGCGGAATCACACATGGCGGCTGCTGGCCTCAATCCCACCAAATCGTTTCAGGATCTCATCCTAACGCTGCACCATTATTGGACCGATCATGGCTGCGTCATCCTGCAGCCTTATGACATGGAAGTCGGTGCCGGCACCTTTCATCCGGCAACCACGCTGCGCTCACTCGGTCCGCACCCCTGGCGGGTGGCATACGTTCAGCCGACGCGTCGCCCGAGCGATGGCCGCTATGGTGAGAACCCCAATCGGTTGCAGCACTATTATCAGTATCAAGTGACCCTTAAACCATCCCCGGACGATCTTCAGGAGCTTTATCTCGGTTCACTCGCTGCTATCGGCATTGACCATCTGAATCACGACATCCGCTTTGTTGAAGACGACTGGGAAAGTCCGACACTGGGCGCCTGGGGTTTGGGCTGGGAAGTCTGGTGTGATGGCATGGAGATCTCACAATTTACCTATTTTCAGCAAGTCGGCGGCATCGACTGTGCGCCGGTCTCGGGCGAGCTGACCTATGGTCTGGAGCGCCTGGCGATGTATGTTCAAGGTATCGACAATGTCTACGACTTGAGTTTCAACGGCGGCACCGGTGACGGCAGGGTGTCCTATGGCGAGGTCTTCTTGCAGGCCGAAGAGGAGTATTCACGTTACAATTTCGAAGCGGCCGACACGCAGATGCTGCACGGCCAATTCGAAGATGCCGAGCGCCAATGCATGGCGCTGCTGGAAGCCAGTGCGGACGGTCGTCCAATGGTGTTGCCCGCCTACGATCAATGCATAAAGGCCTCGCATATTTTCAATCTGCTCGATGCACGGGGGGTCATTTCGGTCACCGAGCGCCAGTCCTACATCCTCAGGGTCCGCGATCTTGCCAAGGGATGCTGCCAGGCTTGGCTTGGCACAGCGGGCGGCGGCGCACAACAAGGAGAAATATAATGACCGATCAACCTGTGATTGCCCAGAAATCACCGTTTCCGGTCGAGGTGGAGGCAGGCAAGAATTACTTCTGGTGCGCCTGCGGCCGGTCCAAGAACCAGCCATTTTGCGACGGCAGCCACAAGGATACGGGTTTTCAGCCGGTCAAGTGGAGCTGCGCAGAAACGGGTCGCAAGTTTTTTTGTGGTTGCAAGATGACTGATGGCCAGCCGTTTTGTGATGGTTCCCACAAAAAGCTGTAGCGGGAGCTGACTGGATCAAACCCTGATGCCCGAACTGTTCATCGAACTGCGCAGCGAAGAGATCCCTGCCCGCATGCAAAAGCGGGCGGCTGAAGATCTCCAGCGTTTGGTCACCGAAGGTCTGGCAAGTGCCGGACTGGAATTTGAGGAGGCCATTGCGCACGTCACACCGCGCCGTCTGGCCTTGTCGGTTTCGGGACTGAACAAGTCCACGCCGGACATAAAGGAAGAACGCAAGGGCCCTGGCACGGATGCCCCAGAACAGGCGATTCAAGGATTTTTGAAAGCGGCCGGCGTCACCCTGGACGATTGCGAGATCGTTGAAGGCAAGAAAGGTGCGTTCTTCGTCGCCAAAGTCGCCAGACCAGGTCGGCCGACGCCTGAGGTTGTCAGCGAGCTGATGCCGCAAATCATTAACAAGTTCCCTTGGCCGAAGTCTATGCGCTGGGGTTCGGGCCAACTGCGTTGGGTACGCCCCCTGCAATCGGTCATTACGACATTTAATGGCCGCACCGTGCAGTATGAAGTTGGCGGGCTGACCTCGGGCAGCAAAACAATTGGCCATCGTTTCATGTCGAAGGGCCCGATCACGGTAAAAGGACTGAAGGACTACATCTACAATCTGCATCTCGCAAACGTTGTCGTTGATGCCAGTGAACGCGCCGACACTATTCGTAGTGACGCTAGAAAACTGTCCGCTCGGCATCGCTTGCAGCTCGTCGAGGACGAGACGCTGATCCAAGAGACTGCCGGTCTTGTGGAATGGCCGGTTGTGCTGATCGGCGACTTTGACAGCGCGTTCCTCGCCGTGCCGCCCGAAGTCATCATCACCTCGATCAAGTCGCACCAGAAATGCTTTGCCCTGCGTGACAAGGAGGGCCACCTTGCCAATCGCTACCTTCTGGTTTCCAATCTCATTGCCAACGACGGCGGCAAGAAAATCATTCAGGGCAATAACAGGGTCATTGCCGCCCGGCTGGCGGATGCCAAGTTTTTCTGGGATCTGGACAAAAAGACAGCCCTTGAAAGCCGCCTTCCTGAACTGGAAAAAATTACGTTCCATGCCAAACTCGGCACCCAGCGCCAGCGCGTTGAACGCGTTGAAGCGCTGGCCGGCGAGTTCGGTCGAATCATTGGGGCAGATGTCGACAACGCTCGATTGGCAGCGAAGCTGTGCAAAGCCGATCTGGTTACCGGGATGGTTGGCGAATTCCCAGAACTGCAGGGTATCATGGGCGCCCATTATGCGCGCGCAGAAGGTCAGGAAGAAGAAGTCGCAGCTGCGATCGCCGAACACTACAAGCCGCAAGGACCGTCCGATTCGGTGCCGCAGGGCAAAGTTGCCCAAGCCGTGGCGTTGGCTGATAAAATGGACACTCTGGTCGGCTTCTGGGCCATTGGCGAAAAGCCGACCGGCTCAAAGGATCCTTATGCTCTCAGGCGCGCGGCTCTTGGAGTCATTCGGATTTTGCTGGAGTGTAATCTGCGCGTCCTAATCGTTGACAGCCTTATACCCGCCTACCGCCGTGTCTGCATGTCGAGCGATCCGGAAGCGCTCGCATCGGTCGACGAGACAGGTCCTTGGCGTGGCAAGAACGTGCCAATCGACCTACTCGAGCTACTCGAGTTCTTTGCTGATCGATTGAAGGTCTATCTGCGCGATCAGGGCGTCAGGCATGACCTTATCGACGCCGTCTTCTCGCTTGGTGACCAGGATGATCTGCTGATGATCGTCAAGCGTGTGGACGCTTTGGGCAAATTCCTCGAAACCGAAGACGGGGTCAACCTGTTGGCTGGCGTCAAGCGGGCCACCAACATCCTCAGAATTGAGGAAAAGAAAGAAGCGGAAAAACCTGAAGCACGGCGCGTCGATATGACCGGCAAACCATTGCCCAATCTTTTGGTGCAGAGCGAGGAACGCGAACTCAACCGCGCGATTGGTGCCGCCATTGCCAATACCGAGAGGTCGTTGCTGGAAGAAGATTTTGAGGCCGCAATGCGGGCATTGGCCAAACTGCGCGCACCTGTCGACGCTTTCTTCGACAAGGTCACCGTCAATGCCGACGATCCCAACTTCCGGGAAAACCGACTCAAGTTGCTTAACATGATCCGCACGGCAACCGAAGATGTTGCCGATTTCACCAAGATCGAAGGGTAGATTTGTTGAATTGGAGCCTGTTGAGGCGAAGCTTTTACGCCAGGCGCGGCGATTCTAACCCTTGACGGCGATGGTGTTGGGAGTCTTGTTGCACCGCAACAAAGCTTAGGCGCGAGTCGTGTCGGGCGTGCAGTTCAGGGAACCAAGGGCGATGGCAACAAAATGGGTTTACCGATTTGGTGACAGCCAATCGGAAGGCAGTGCCAAAATGAGAAATTTGCTCGGCGGAAAAGGGGCCAACCTTGCCGAAATGAGCAATCTCCAACTGCCGGTACCGCCGGGCTTTACCCTGACCACCGACGTTTGCACCGCGTTTTATCAATCAGGACGCAAATTTCCCGACGGTCTTCCCAACCAAATCGCCGAGGCGGTCTCGTTCATCGGTGAAAAGGTTGGGGCCGTGTTTGGCGACATCGACAGGCCGTTGCTTGTCTCGGTACGCTCTGGCGCCCGCGCCTCCATGCCCGGGATGATGGACACGGTGCTGAACCTCGGCCTCAATGATCAGACCGTGGAAGGCCTGGCCGCGCGATCCGGCGACCGGCGGTTTGCCTATGACAGCTATCGCCGCTTCATTCACATGTATGCCTATGTTGTACTTGGCATCGAGCACCACGTGTTCGAGGATATCCTGGAAAATTTCAAGGACGAGATCGGACGCGATCTTGATACCGATCTGGACGCCGATGAATGGATCCAGGTGATCTCGCGCTATAAAGTCTGTGTCGAAGAAGCAACCGGAGCGCCGTTCCCACAAGACGTCAGGGATCAGCTCACCGGTGCCATCGCGGCCGTTTTCGACAGCTGGCAATCGGCACGTGCCATCACCTATCGACGCCTCAATGATATTCCGGATGACTGGGGCACAGCTGTCAATGTCCAAGCCATGGTGTTTGGCAACATGGGTAACAAATCGGCGACCGGCGTCGCGTTTACGCGCAATCCCTCGACGGGTGCCAAGGAACTTTACGGCGAATTCCTCGTCAATGCCCAAGGCGAGGATGTTGTTGCCGGAATTCGAACACCACAGAGCATTACCGAGCAGGCCCGCAGGGAGGCCGGATCTGACGCCCCATCTCTGGAAGCTCTAATGCCGGATACCTTCGCCGAGTTGACTGCCATATTCGACCGGCTCGAGGCCCATTATCGCGATATGCAGGATCTCGAATTTACCATCCAGGACGGAAAACTTTGGATGCTGCAGACACGCTCCGGCAAGCGCACGACCAAGGCAGCATTGAAAATCGCCGTCGACATGGTCGAGGAAGGTCTGATCGAACGGGCAGACGCGGTCACCCGCATTGACCCGAATTCGCTCGATCAGCTCTTGCACCCAACGCTTGACCCGTCCGCCGAACGCGAGACGTTGACCGCCGGCCTGCCGGCCTCACCCGGTGCCGCCTCCGGCGAGATCGTTTTCGATTCCGATGAAGCTGAAAAACTCAAGGCCGCCGGACGGCGGATCATCCTGGTGCGCATCGAAACATCGCCGGAAGACATCCACGGTATGCATGCAGCAGAAGGTATTCTCACAACCCGCGGCGGGATGACGTCACATGCCGCAGTTGTCGCCCGCGGCATGGGCAAGCCTTGTGTGTGCGGCGCCGGTTCAATTTTTGTGGACTATGCCAATCAGCAACTCACTTGCGCCGGCCGGACCCTCAAAAAAGGTGACACGATCACTGTTGATGGATCATCCGGACAGGTCATCAAAGGAGTCGTGCCAACGGTCAAGCCGGAACTATCCGGCGATTTTTCCACCGTCATGTCCTGGGCCGACGAGGTGCGCGTGCTCGGCATCCGAACCAACGCAGACACTCCTTCCGACGCCCGCATGGCTCGCGAGTTCGGTGCTGAGGGCATTGGTCTTTGCCGTACGGAGCACATGTTCTTCAACGCCGAACGTATTGCCGCGGTCCGCGAAATGATCCTGGCAACCGACGAGACCGGCCGCCGCTCCGCCCTCGACAAGCTGCTGCCGATGCAGCGTGGCGACTTCGCTGACCTGTTCGAGATTATGTCCGGTTTGCCTGTCACCATCCGGCTGCTTGACCCCCCGTTGCACGAGTTCTTGCCCGGCTCTCCGGAAGAAGCGGAAGAAGTGGCCGACTTAATTGGTGCAGACCCAGAAGGCATGCGGGCCCGGGTTGCCGAGCTTCAAGAGTTCAATCCGATGCTGGGGCATCGCGGTTGCCGAATTGCGATCTCTTATCCCGAAATCGCCGAGATGCAAGCACGGGCTATTTTTGAAGCGGTCGTCGAGGCAGAAGTCAGAACCGGGGAACCGCCAATCCCGGAAATTATGGTCCCGCTCATTGCGACACGTGCTGAATTCGATCTGATCCATGAACGTATCGTTGCCGTTGGTGACCAGGTCCAGTCCGAGGCAGGACGGAGGATCAACTATCTCGTTGGAACGATGATCGAACTTCCAAGAGCCTGTCTGCGGGCCGAAGAGATTGCCGCTGCCGCTGAATTCTTCTCGTTTGGCACGAACGATTTAACGCAGACAGCGTTCGGTATCAGTCGCGATGACTCAGCCCGTTTCATGGGCGAGTACACCGCCAAGGGCATTTTGCCGATTGACCCGTTTATATCAATTGACGTTGAAGGCGTCGGTGAGCTCGTCAAGATTGGCGCCGAGCGCGGTCGCATGACCCGCCCCGACATAAAGCTTGGCATTTGTGGTGAACATGGCGGCGATCCTGCCTCAATCGAATTCTGCCATGAAATTGGTCTGACCTACGTTTCCTGCTCGCCCTATCGCGTTCCGATTGCCAAGCTTTCAGCGGCCCAGGCGGCAATCCGCGGGCGACTGCCGTTTACCGAACCCAGGTAAGAATACTGCAGGTTAACCGCTGCAACGCATTGGTCATGCACGAATCTAACATCCGGCGACCAAATTAAGACAGTCTATTTCACTTGTCGAACATGGTTAACCTATGCTAAAGCCAGTTTTACTAGAGTGCCGTCCAAGGTGGAATAGGGGATCCGGTCGGACCGGGGACGTGAGTGGGATTGCGGGTCAAGCAACCAAATCTACACACGCCTTTAAACAGGCGGCTGCGCCACGCTGATCGTGGCTATCGCATCTCCGAACTGCTGTCTTTCGGCCTCGGAGGCATAGCGCTTGCCGTAGGTGTCGCTATCACCGGACACTATCTCGGGCACAAGGCAAACGCGACGTCAGTGCCGACCGCAGCGTTTTCAGATGTGGTATCCCCGGCACCGACCATTGTCCGAAAATCTTCTCTGCTCAGCGTGGCGCCTGTCGAAGATCTGCAAGTTGAACCGATCAAACTCAGGCCCCAGGTCGTGAGCAACGCAAAGTCGGACTTTATTGTCCAACCCGACGTGATTAAGCCTGAACAAAGTCACGCAAGGCTAGATAGTCTGGCGGTTACACCGGCCGTCTGGCAGATTGAACGCACCTGGCAGATCGGTCGCGAGCGCAAGAAGCAGATCCTGGCGGAGCGCAAGGCCCGACTGGCCCAACAGAGTTGCCTGTCACGGGCCATTTACTTTGAAGCGCGGTCCGAATCAGAACTTGGACAGCTCGCCGTCGCCAAGGTGATCCTGAACCGGGTCAAGGACCGCAACTATCCCAACACGATTTGCGGTGTTGTTTATCAGGGCGCGGAACGCAAGAACGCCTGCCAGTTCTCTTTTGCCTGCGACGGTGAAACAGATAACCCCCGGATCGGCAAGGCATGGACCCAGGCCAAGAAGATTGCATCGCGAGCGCTCAAAGGGTCTTCCGACG
>JAEKFU010000002.1 GCA_016522385.1 Pseudomonadota bacterium | reverse complement strand
TGCGGTTTCCGGCTCAAATTACAGGGCGGTCAAGATGACGAACAGAATGTGGGGTGGACGGTTTTCCAGCGCGCCCGGCGAAATCATGGAAGAGATCAATGCCTCGATCGATTTCGACCGCCGGTTGTTTACCCATGATATTGCAGGATCGATTGCGCATGCCTCCATGTTGGCTGAGTGCAAGATAATCTCCGATACGGATGCCGAGGAAATTAAGCGCGGGCTGGAACAGGTTCAATCAGAAATCACTGATGGGGAATTCACATTCTCGCGTGCGCTGGAAGACATTCACATGAACGTGGAACAACGGTTGAAGGATTTGGTCGGTGAGGCGGCCGGCAGGTTGCATACTGCACGTTCGCGCAATGACCAAGTGGCTACCGACTTCCGGCTCTACATACGTGATTGTATTGATTTGCTCGATGAACAACTTATGGACCTGCAAAGCGCACTAACAAACAGGGCTAAGGCTCATGCCGGCACCATTATGCCCGGTTTCACCCATCTGCAGAGCGCGCAACCGGTGACATTTGGCCATCATTGCCTGGCCTATGTGGAAATGTTTGGCCGCGACCGGTCGCGCCTGGCAGATGCACGCAAGCGGTTGAACGAATGCCCGTTGGGAGCTGCTGCACTCGCCGGCACGTCGTTTCCCATCGATCGTGAGATGACCGCCAGGGCGCTCGCATTCGATGCCCCAATGTGCAACTCGCTGGATGCGGTGTCCGATCGTGATTTCGTGCTAGAGACCCTGGCGGCGGGTTCGATTGCCGCGCTGCACCTGTCACGGCTGGCGGAGGAAATCGTCATCTGGACGTCGGCGCAGTTCGACTTTGTCAGGCTAAGCGACAAGTTCACCACCGGTTCATCGATCATGCCACAGAAGCGCAACCCGGATGCAGCCGAGCTGTGCCGCGCAAAGGCTGGTCGCGTAATTTCCGCACTCAACGGGCTGATGCTGGTGATGAAAGGTTTGCCGTTGGCCTATTCCAAGGACATGCAGGAAGACAAGCAAATGACGTTCGACGCGCTCGACAACCTCTCTCTGGCAATTGCCGCAATGAGCGGCATGGTTGCAGATCTCGAGCCCAACGAGGAGACGATGCGCCAGGCGGCGGCGCAAGGGTTCTCGACGGCAACGGATTTGGCCGATTGGCTGGTACGGGTTCTGGAAATGCCGTTTCGCGATGCACATCAGGTGACCGGCCAGCTGGTGGCGCTGGCCGAGAGCAAGGATGTCAGTCTGGCGGAACTTTCGCTTAGTGACATGCAGTCCGTCGAGGCGCGAATCACTGATGATGTTTTCAGCGTATTGAGTGTAGAAGCATCCGTCGCCTCGCGTCACAGTTTCGGTGGAACAGCACCGGTGAATGTCACGCGCGAGGCGGAGCGGTGGTTGAAACGGCTGGCAGCGCCGACAAAAACGACGTCTTGACCTTGAGTTTCCAAGTGGTCAGTGCTTTTGTGATGACAAGTGTTCGAGAACTGTGGGAGTTGGCCGGCATGAGCGGAATAATCCGGATCATGGCTGTTACGGCGCTGGCGGCGCTGGTAGCGGGATGCGGTGCGCGTGGCGCGCTGGAGCCGCCGCCCGGCGCCCAGACCGATCCTCAGCCAGATCCACCTTTCGTGCTCGATAAAGTGATCTGAGTCTGCAAGTCGGGACGCGCTCAATTCATGCACCACTTTGCCTATAAGGACGGCATCCTTCATGCCGAGGATGTCAATCTGCAGGTGTTGGCAGAAGAAGTCGACACGCCGTTCTACTGCTATTCCACTGCAACCCTGCAGCGACACTACAAGGTGTTCGATGATGCCTTTGCGGGGATCGACCACCAGATCTGTTATGCCATGAAGGCGAACTCCAACCAGGCCGTGATCAAGACGCTCGTCGATTTGGGCGCCGGTGTGGACGTTGTCTCGGAGGGCGAGTTGCGCCGGGCAGTCGCGCTCGCTATCCCGGGCCGTAAGATCGTGTTTTCCGGTGTCGGCAAGACGGCGCGCGAGATGGCCTATGCGCTGCAACAGGGTATCGCCTGTTTCAATGTGGAATCCGAACCTGAGCTGGAGCTGCTCTCAAATATAGCAACACGACTCGGCACACGCGCAAGTGTTTCGATCCGGGTCAATCCGGATGTTGATGCCAAGACGCACGCCAAGATCACGACCGGAAGATCCGACAACAAGTTCGGTATTCCGTATCTGAGAGCCGAAGAGGTTTACGCTCATGCGGCGACCCTGGAAGGTGTCGATGTCGCCGGGGTCGACATGCATATCGGTAGCCAGATTACCGAACTTGAGCCATATGACCAGGCCTATACGCTGATGGCCGAGCTGGTCGCCATATTGCGGGGTCAAGGCCATACAATCCGCCATGTGGATCTTGGCGGCGGCCTCGGTGTACCCTATCGCGGCACCAATGATATTCCGCCGCACCCCAGTGAGTACGCGGCAATGGTCAAGCGTACGCTTGGAGATCTCGATTGCAAACTGGTATTGGAACCGGGCCGAATGATTGTTGGCAATGCCGGCATCCTGGTAATGCGGGTGATCTATGTCAAACGCGGTGACAGCAAATGTTTCCTGGTAACTGATGCAGCGATGAACGACCTCATCCGGCCGACGCTGTACGATGCATTTCACGACATCATGCCGGTCCGGGAGGTCTCATGTGATCGACCGACGGTGATTGCCGATATCGTCGGACCGGTTTGCGAGACCGGTGACTATCTGGCACTGGACCGCAAAATTCCCGAGCTTCAGGCCGGAGACCTGATTGCCGTTGCTACGGCGGGAGCTTATGGAGCCGTACAGTCGGGAACCTATAATACGCGGCCGCTGGTTGCTGAAGTGCTTGTTCATGGCGACCGGTTTGCACTTGTCAGGCCGCGGCAGACTTACGAACAACTGATTGGCCAGGATCATCTTGCCACCTGGCAAATCGATTAGGGTGTGGGGACACACCCTAAGCCAATGTCACAAGTTTGGGAGCGGTGCTTTAATCGACACACTATTTTTGCAGATCTTGTGCTAGAGTGAATTCTGACATGATTGATAAACCAACCCGTACGCTGAAGCGCAAACTGAGTTTGGCCAAAAGCGCCCTTATCTTCGAGCAGCTTTGGGTGGCGCTATTTCCCGCGTTTATGTTAGCGGGAAGCGCATTGCTGATCGTTCTGCTCGGGGTCCCTGCAATGCTGCCGATAGGTGTCAAGACCACCGCAGCGGGCGTGCTTGGGCTGGGGTTCCTGGCGGCTCTATGGCCGTTGCTCAATGTGCGCTGGCCGAGCGACGAAAGTGCCCTGCGGCGCATTGAAGTGCGGTCGGGCCTGAAACATCGGCCTGCGACTGCCTGGCAGGATAAATTGGCCGAGCCGCAGGCGGCTGCGGCCAGCCGGGCGATCTGGTTGGTGCATAAGCAGCGCATGGCGGCCCATCTGAAGGCGCTTCGCGCCGGTTGGCCGCGTTCCGGATTGCCAAAGCTTGATCCCTTTGCTCTGCGCAGCGCCCTGGCGATTGCGTTGATCAGTGTGGGGTTTCTCAACTGGGGTCAATGGGACAAACGACTGATCGAGGTCGTCAGTGCCCCAGCAAGAGCCCAAACGGTGGCCGGATTTGATGCATGGATCACCCCGCCAGCCTATACAGGCAGACCGCCTATCCTGCTGACCGGGCCAGCAGCACAAGCACGACTTGAAAAGACCAAAGAGCTTCTGGTGCCGCAGGGCAGTCTGCTGGTTGTGCGGCTCAACGGTGCACGGCAACCGGTCCTCGAAATGACTGATCCGACCCGCCAGCGCAATTCGGCCGCGGCGCCATTGTCCATAGAAATCCCGGCAAGTGCAGATACTGCGGTCCATGAAGCAAGAACCAAGCTCGACCGGCCGGTCCATATCTCGCTCCTGGAGAATGGCAACGAGCTCGCCGAGTGGCGCATTGCGGTCATTCCCGATGCTGCTCCGACCGCCGAAATTTCGGGCAAGTTGGCAATCACGCCGACCGGTGGCTTTGCGGTTCCCTGGAAGGCCGGCGATGATTATGGCATTGCCGGTCTGGAGGCCCGCTTCTCATTGGCTGACGAAGGCGCGCAGACGGCTCTTTCGGGGGCGCTTAACTACGATCCGCCACAGTCCGTAATAAATATGCAAAAGCTCAACCCGCGCGTTGCCGATGGCCGGGCATTCATGGATTTCACATCCCATCCGTGGGCCGGCATGATGGTGGATCTGCACCTTGAGGTTTCCGATCAGGCACAGCAGACAGGCAAAAGTGATCCGGTGCGGTTCAAGTTGCCGGAACGGGATTTCAGGAAGCTTCTTGCGCGAGTGGTTGTCGAGCAGCGTCGGGCACTGGTGTTAAGGCCGGACGAAAGCCAGCGCATTGTACGCACTTTGTCGGCGTTGATGGCCTGGCCGGACGAGCTATTCGAGAGATCCGGACATTATCTCGGCATGCGTATGGTTACGAGCAAACTGTATGACGCGAAATCGAACGACGACATTAAGAAGGTTGTGGAGTTGTTGTGGGAGCTGGCGGTATCAATTGAAGATGGCGATTTGACCGGCGTGCTGAAAGAATTGGAGGCTCTGCGTAAGGAATTACAAAAGGCTCTGGCTGAGGGCGCGTCGCAAGAAAAAATTGCCGAGCTGATGAGCAAGATGCGTGAAGCGATGAACCGCATGCTCGAAACCATGGCGCGCCAGATGCAGCAGGCGCTCAAAAACGGAGAGCAGATGCGCGAGCAACAAATTGATCCCGACCAAATGGTCCGCTCGCAGGATTTGCAGAAAATGCTCGACATGATCGAGAACCTGGCGAGATCCGGGTCCAGGGACGCGGCACAAGAGATGTTGTCGCAGCTGGAGAACCTGTTGAAGAATTTGCGTCCGGGTGTGGCGCGGCAGGGGGATCCGCAAAACAGTTCGCCAATGTCACGCATGCTCCAGCAGCTTGGCGAGATGATGCAGCGCCAGCAGCAGCTGATGGATCAGACCTTCCAGTTGCCGGACGGCTTCAATGGCCAGCGGCAGGACGCGCCGCCGGGAATGCGACCCGGTGAGCCGGGTCAAGGCCAGCGCCAGCAGGACAGTCTGTCGGATCAGCAGGATGCCTTAGGACGGATGCTCGATGAATTGATGCAACAGCTCAATCAGCAAGGCATGAACACGCCTGGTGGCATGGAGCGCTCCAAGGAAGCCATGGAAGGCGCTGCTGGTGCGTTGCGCGAAGGCGAAAAAGGCGAAGCGCTTGGTAAGCAAGGCGAGGCGATGGAGGGCTTGCGTGAAAGTGCCCGGACGATGGCCCGCAACCTGCAGCAGCAGGGCAACGGCAATGAGGGCAATTTCGGACGCTCGGGCGAGGCACGTGGCAATCGCGATGATCCGCTTGGCCGGCCGATGCCGCGTAGCGGTGAGGATTTCGGACCGGACCGCAACATGGTGCCCGGACAGGCGGCGGTCGAGCGGGCGCGCCAGATCCTGGAAATGCTACGCAATCGGGCCAACCAGCCGCAGCGCCCGCGCATCGAGCTCGATTATCTCGACCGACTGTTGGACGGGCTCTATTAACTGAAATCGGCGCCCGTCCGCTTATGGTGCCCGGACAGGCGGGAGACAGTACCGCTATCCGCAAGGATTCATCACGAACCCGACAAATGGCAGCTCCCGGTAGGCGTGGGCCATGTCCATGCCGTAGCCAACGACGAATTTGTCGGGGCAGTCGAAGCCTTTGAAATCGGCATCGATATCGGCGGCGCGATGGCCGGGTTTGTCGAGCAGGACGGCGGTGAACACCCGATTGGCACCGCGGGCGGCCAGAAGGTCCTTGGCAAAGGCCAGCGTGCGGCCCGATTCGAGGATGTCATCGATGAGCAGAACGTCGCGTTCGCGCACATCCGTCTCGATGTCGCGCAGAATGTCGACCTGGCCCGATGAGCTGGTCTTGTCGCGGTAACTGGCCAGCATCATGAAGTCGACTTCCGGCAAAAGTCTTGCCCGGTAAAACGCCCGAATGAGGTCGGCGGCAAAGATAAAACTGCCCTTCAGTACCGGAACAACAAGCAGGTTTTCCGGCTGCTCTTCTGCCACTAGACGGGCGAGTTCGCCTACTCGGGCGGCGATTTCTGCCTCCGTGAATAAGACTTCAATTTGATGTCCATTTATTTCAACGGCCGTCATGGCCTGGCATTTGATCCGATTTCATCTGCGCGAGCAAAGCGAATCTGCAAATCATCCGCAGATTCCGGCGGTGAGGCGAGGCGGGTAACGAAATTGGTTACCTCATCAGGTTTCAGCGCGCGCGTCGTCACCCCGTTCAGCGTCCAGGCATATACTTCGCGGTGTTGGGCATCGCGCAGAATGAACCGCAGGGCTGGTGCCTTTTCTTCCGAATTGGCGATATTCTTCACCTTGCCGCGCACCGCCAGGACACGGGTGCCGTCGGCAAGCAGGTGTTGTTGTTGAATGTTGGTGATCTCGAAGCCGCGGATATTGACGGGGATACTGGCCTTTTCGTAAAGCTTGGCAGCGCCGGGGGCAAATTGGACAACATGGTGCGGAAATGCACAAAGGCCGGCAGCGGTAGCGGCGATGGCGGCGGTGAGGCCGCACCAGCCCTTCGTCTCAGCCCGTTTCCTCGCCCGACTACGGGTGTGTTGGCGCTCGGCCGCCATCGACGCCTTGGTCAGGCGCAGCACCTCAATTTCGAGCTCGTAACTGCTGTCATCGATGACAGGCGCCGGTAAAGCCGCTGCCGGTTCGGGACGCGCGTCAATGACTTCGACAGCGCTTGATTCCAGCCAACTGTGGCCGCACGCGGCACAGCGGATCACCGAACCATCGGCTGCAATCTTATTACCGGGCAGGTCGTAGCGTGTTGCGCAGGAAGGACAAGAGACTATCATCGCGAATGTATTTCCAAAGGTGATTCGGCAACACCGGCGGCATCCGGTATGCACTGTCCGGCAAACAAAACAGACTTATGGTTAAGGGCGCGTAAACCGCCGTTCGGGCGCGCCATGATGTGGAGCACACAAGTCCTTTGATCCGATTTGAAAATGTCGGCCTGCGCTACGGCAATGGACCCGAAGTATTGCGGGACATTAATCTCGAGCTTGAGCCCGGATCTTTCCAGTTTCTCACCGGACCGTCTGGTGCCGGCAAGACCTCACTACTGCGCCTGCTGTTCCTGGCCAGCAAGCCGACCCGGGGCCTGATCCGATTGTTCAACCAGGATGTCGCTACACTCCAACGTGACGAGTTGCCGGATATTCGACGCAGGATTGGCGTGGTGTTTCAGGAGTTCCGGTTGCTCGATCACTTGACGACGTTTGAGAACGTGGCGCTGCCGCTGCGGGTTGCCAACCAGAGATCTTCTGCCTATCGCAGCGATGTCATGGAGCTGCTGAAATGGGTGGGCCTGGCTGAGCACGCCAATGTTTATCCGCCGGTCCTGTCGGGCGGTGAGAAGCAAAGGGCGGCAATCGCTCGCGCTGTGGTCGGCAAGCCTGACCTACTGTTGGCAGATGAGCCAACCGGTAATGTCGATCCGGCGCTAGCTGTGCGGCTGATGCGCTTGTTCTTGGAACTCAACCGGTTCGGCACAACAGTGCTGGTGGCGACCCATGACACCCATCTCATTTCACAGGTCAAGGCGCCGGTCATGAAACTCGACCGAGGCCTATTGACGGAGGCCGCATGAGCAGTGTCGAAGCAGGCGCAAAGGTAAGCGAGAGCCCAAAGCTGGCCAGCGTACCACAGCACCAGAATGCCATCATGCCCAGAGTGCACGTGCCGCTGGGCACCTTGGTGATTGCCATGTCCGTTATGTGTTATCTGGCAAGTCTGGCGATCGGCGGGATGTTGCTGATCAATCGGGCGGTCGACAAATGGACTTCGGACATCTCGGGCGAGATCACCGTGCAGATCCGTCCGGTTGTCGATGCGGACATTACAAAGCAAACAGATATTGCCGCACGGCTGCTCGAGCAGACGCAAGGTATTACTGGCGTGACAGTTTTGAGTGAAGACGAGGCCGCCCGTCTTCTGGAACCCTGGCTGGGCAAGAACCGGATTCTTGAAGAACTGCCGATACCGCGACTTATTGCGGCACGGATTGACCGGCGTTCGCCGCCCGATCTGGCGCAGCTTTCGGCGAGACTAAAGGCCGACGTCAAAGGCGCGAGCCTGGACACTCACCGGCAATGGCAGGAAGAGCTCACAGCAACGGCACAGACGCTTAGATGGCTCGGGGCGGCAGTATTGTTGATCATTGCCGGAGCATCTGTTGCGCTGGTGGTGTTTGCCACTCGAGCGGCGCTGGAGACGAGCCGTGAGGTGCTGGAAGTTCTCTATCTCGTGGGTGCCCGCGACCGTTTCATAGCACGGCAAGTCGAGCGGCGGTTTTTCATCGCCGGCTTCAAGGCCGGTGTGACGGGCCTCTTCGGTGCGCTGCTGACGTTTGGGCTGTTCTTGCTGTTGGGATCGACGGGCAATGCCCGGGGTCTCCTGTCGGCTATGCGTGAACTTCTTGCCGGGCCGTTCGACAAGAGCTATGCGGATTATCTTCTGTTCCCGGTAATTCCGGTTGTGGCAACACTCATCTGCCTGATGACGGCGCGTGTGGCCACAATGCGGATCTTGCGATCGATCTTTTGAGGGCTTCCACCTGGTGTTGTTTATCCGCTCTCTTGCCTTCAACGTTATCTTCTACATCAACTTGGTCGCCTTTCTGGTGTTCGGGTGTTTCTACTATGTGACACCGCGCGCCTGGTCGATGGCGGCGCTCAAGGTCTGGGCGAGGGCATCCTTATGGTGGCTTAAACTGATTGTCGGTACGCGACATGAGGTGCGCGGCATCGAACACATTCCGCATGGGCCCGCAATGGTTGCCGGCAAGCATCAGTCATTCTGGGAAACATTTGCCCTGTTGCCGCTGCTTGATGACCCGGCGGTAGTGCTCAAGCGAGAGCTTACCTGGATCCCGGTTTTTGGCTGGTTTGCGCTGAAATTCCAAATGCTTCCGGTGGACCGTGCGGCGGGGGCCGGGGGGTTGAAGCGTCTGATCGGTTACGCCAATAGAGCGATCGCCAAGAACCGCCAGATACTGATTTTTCCGGAAGGCACACGACGGGCGCCCGATGCGCCACCGGATTACAAACCAGGAGCGGCTGCGCTCTATCTACAACTTGGGGTGCCGTGTGTGCCTTTTGCGCTCAATTCCGGCCTGTACTGGCCCCGGCGCAAGTTTCTGCGGTATCCGGGTACAATCATCGTGGAATTCCTTCCTGCAATCCCTGCCGGTCTCAAGCGCCGGGATTACTCGGCACAACTGGAAACGGCCATCGAAACGGCAACGGCCCGCCTTGTCGCTGAGGGCCGCAGGAAACGTTAACCACAACGCACGACGCGTTGCTGAAGTGTCAGAAATACTGGTACAAAAGGCGAACATTGTGCTATGTTGCAAGACTTAGCGGACTGTGTTTGGCGCATCATGAAAGAATCACCTGACAACGCCCTTGATCCGATTGCGCACGAGATCTGGGACATGAAATACCGCTTCAAGTCCGACGATGGGACGCCTGTCGATCGCACGGTCGACGACACATGGGTGCGGGTTGCCGATGCGGTTGCTGTAGCGGAAGAACCAAAGCTGCGCAAGCGCTGGTCCAAGGCGTTCTACGACATCCTGGCCGGCTATCGGTTCTTGCCGGCCGGCCGCATCCTTGCCGGCGCCAGGACCGCACGGCGGGTGACGTTGTTCAATTGCTTTGTGATGGGCACGCTCGATGATTCCATGGAGGGTATTTTTCAGGGGCTGAAGGAAGCAGCGTTGACCATGCAGATGGGCGGCGGCATCGGCCACGACTTTTCCACTCTCAGGCCCAGAGGTGCGGCCGTACAAGGCGTCGGTGCGGATGCCTCTGGTCCATTGAGCTTCATGGATGTTTGGGACAGCATGTGCAAGACCATTATGTCGGCCGGCTCGCGGCGTGGCGCAATGATGGGCACGATGCGATGCGACCATCCTGATATCGAAGAATTCATCGCCGCCAAAGAGGACGGCGGCCGGTTACGCATGTTCAATCTGTCGGTGTTGGTGAGCGATGAATTCATGGCTGCTGTGAAGTCGGGTGGGGATTGGCCGCTGGTCTTCAATGGTAAGACCTACAGGACCGTGCAGGCCCGGGCGCTGTGGGACAGGATCATGCGGGCGACCTATGACTACGCCGAACCCGGCGTGATTTTTATCGACCGGATTAATCGCGCCAACAACTTGGCCTATTGCGAGACCATTCATGCGACCAACCCATGCGGCGAGCAACCGCTGCCGCCCTACGGCGCTTGCCTGTTGGGGTCGATAAATCTGCCGCGATTCGTGGACAATGCTTTTGCGAGAAGTGCAAGACTTGATGAAAACGCTGTTGCAGAGACGGTCGGTGTCGCTGTCCGGCTGATGGACGATGCAATTGATGTGTCTCATTATCCGCTCGAAGAACAGGCCCATGAGGCCCGCGCCAAGCGACGGATCGGATTGGGTGTAACCGGCCTTGCCGATGCGCTGGCAATGATTGGCGAGCGTTATGGTAGCCCACAAGCCGTCGAGACGGCAGGCCGCTGGATGTCCCTCATCGAACGGGCTGCTTATACGGCCAGTGCGGCGCTTGCCAAAGAGAAAGGGGCTTTTCCACTGTTCGATGCGGAGTTGTTCGTCCAGTCAGGTCGGGTGCAACATTTGGATAAGGCGACTCGCCAGACCATCGAAAAGCATGGCTGCCGAAACGGACTGTTGACATCAATTGCGCCAACCGGAACGATCTCGTTGTTTGCCGGCAATGTGTCGAGCGGTGTGGAACCGATTTTCAGCTACAGATACAAGCGCAAAGTTCTGCTGGCCGATGGATCCCGCCGGTCCGAGACCGTCGAAGATTACGCTGTGCGTGCCTACCGCCATATGTTCGGTGATGCGACACCGTTGCCGGAATATTTCGTCACCACACAGGACCTGTCGCCGCGCGAGCATCTGGTGATGCAGGCGGCTTTGCAGTCACATGTCGATTCTTCCATCTCAAAGACCATCAATTGTCCTGAGGATATCAAATTTGAGGACTTTAGGCTGATCTATGAGCAGGCCTATGACCTTGGCCTGAAGGGCTGCACGACCTACCGGCCAAACGAGGTGACTGGATCCGTGCTGAGTGCCGAACCGGTGCCATCGGTCGCGCAGGTGCCATTGCCGCTCGAGGCGCCGAGCCCGCCGGTTGCCGGTCATGCCGGTGGTGACATCGTTTACATGAAGCAGCCGCTTGAACGGCATGGCGTGTTACCGGGGTTCACCTACAAGTTGAAATGGCCGGATTCGGATCATGCGATCTACATTACGATCAACGATATCGTCCAGGACGGTCACCGCCGGCCATTTGAGATCTTCATCAACTCCAAGAATATGGAGCACTATGCCTGGACCGTCGCGCTGACGCGGATGGTCTCGGCGGTATTCCGGCGCGGCGGCGATGTATCTTTTGTCGTCGAGGAGCTCAAGGCGGTATTCGACCCGCGTGGCGGCCAGTGGATGAACGGCAAATATGTGCCGAGCCTGCTGGCAGCGATCGGCGGAGTGATAGAGCAGCACATGCTTGATACGGGCTTCCTGAAGAGTTCTCAGGCAACTGGACTAGATGGTGATGATACCGGCGAGCAGATCGAGAGACAGGTCGTCGGCGGGCCGCCGCCGGGCACACGGCAATGTCCCAAATGCGGTGAGATGACTTTGGTGTTTCAGGAAGGTTGTGCGTCATGCCTGTCGTGCAACTATTCAAAATGCGCCTGACAGGCCGCACTAGGGTCAGGACTCATTAATTTCATGCAATTCTGTTTGGCCGTGAGGGCTCGAATGCTGGGAAACAAGCGCAAGATAAGGCTTTCTGCCTTATCGAGCATTGTTTGCCTGCAGGCGGCCCTCAGGGCCAAACCCTGTGGGCGCGGCAGATTTGCCTCCTGCGTGCGTAAGACAGGCTTGAAAACCGGCCGGGTTTCCTGCGCCTGCCTGCCTGCTCAGCAGGCAAATCTGCTCGCGCAGAATGGATGAAATCAATGAGTCCTGACCCTAGGCACCTATTCTTTTGATTGACAGGCGCACAAGAATGTTCTACTTTTGTTCCAATGCAAACTTCTTTTCAGCCCCGCCCCGCATTCATCAACAGTGACCCTGAATTGACTGACCGGTTCTGGTACTGGTATGGCGCGTCAGGCCGCCGCTACATCCACAGCGTCTACCCGGCACGGCACTGTCCGGTATTGCCCGATGCGGTCTATCTTTCGGTGCGCCGAATTTCAGATTGCCAGTTCGTTCCTGTGGCCGTCGACCTTTCGCAACCCTTGTGCCATCTCAAAGGCAGGTTTTCCGCACGATCCGTGGTGGATGAAGTCCATGTTCATTTGCTGGCGGAAAACCATTTGGAAGCTGGTCGTATTTGCGATGACTTGCGCGCCGGCTTGGTTGCCGATGCCAGGTCGCGTCAATCGGTTGAAATTCACAGCGTTACCGAATTGCAGCTCAGTTTGCTGACCGACAACGATTTGCATTGCGCCGCGCCGGCACTGACGACCTGATCTTAGGGCATACGCCTAGAGCGTGTCTTTCTCAAACGGTTCCATATGAGAAAGACACGCTCTAGATTACGGCAGCTCGGCGCACAGGTATTCCATTGTGCCGTCGCGCATGCCCATGTCACGAATGTGCTCATTAATCGAGATGACATATTCGTGGCACGGTCCCGCTTGACCATGTCCCTGGCGAATCAAGGCGATTTGATCCTCAAGACTGAGCTTGCCGGCATATTGTGGATGGGTGCGGTCGACGATGTACGTCAGCGCCGAAACCCGGCGGCAAGGCTGCGTCATCAAAGCCACTTTGACGGTTTTTTCAAGGTAGACCATCGTGACCTGCTCGCGGGCACGCAGATACCTAACGGTGTCAGGCCAGCGGTCGGGCTCAACGCGAAAAGCGATGCCGCGGCACGCGCCGCCACGATCGAGCCCCATCACCAGGCCTGGCCGATCCGGCGTACCACGGTAAACGTGCGAGTAGATACACAATCCCCGGTGCATGCCGCGCAGTAACGCTTGCTCGCGTTCAATATAATCGAAGCCGGGGCGCCACATCAAAGAGCCGTAGCCAAAAACCCAAAACTCCTGCACCATGTCACCTCATTCCGCTTGCGGTCGCAATGTCGCGTGCCGCAGATAGCAACAACAGGCCTGCATCCGCAATGCCCATCCCGTGGAAGTCGATCTGGCCGGCGCTTACGGTGCTGGCGCTATTTGCCGCGCTTTCGGCTGGCTGGTACTGGTCGGTCGGAAAAGCACGTAGCGCATTCAAGGACCAGCAAGAGCTCCGTGCAGAAAAGCCGGCGCTAACATGCCTGGATGAGACCTGGAGCGGGTATCCGTTCCGAATTCAGCTTGACTGTTCCGGCCCGGTTCTGCATCTAAGCCGCGGACGGACAAAGGTAACCCCGAAACAGTTGACTGCGTCCGTGCGGGCACCCTTTCTCAGGACAATTGTGGTCGAACTCGAAGGCCCGATCATCGTTGACAATGACAAGCTGGCGGCGCCAATCGAGATCGTCCAGCCGGACGCTAGGGTCGACATCGTTATGGAATCGGCCACATCGCTGCGTGCCGAAGCGGTTCTGTCGCGAATTGTCGTTCAACAAGCCGGCCTTGAGCACGCTCGGCTGCACACGGCGCGTCTTCGGAGCCGGTTTGAGCGTGGTGAACAACACAAGATTAATCTAACAATTGACCTTACCGGCGTGGCCATCCGGACCGATGCACAAGATGACCTCTATCTTGATGCCGTGGCAGGAACAATGGCGGCCGACAACGTGCCAAGAAAGTCGACCCGTAATGTCAACGAATGGATGAAGGCGGCTGCGGAACTTGCAACACAGTTCAATGTCGAAGAATTTGTGGCAACCTATGGCGATACGCAACTGGCAGCGAAAGGGGAGATCAAAATCAAAGCAAGCGGCTATCTTGAGGGTTCGTTGAAGACTCGGGTAAACAGACTTGATGCGCTGCTGACAAGGCTTCAGGCCCAAGAGGTTCTCACGGCGTCGAAGGCAAGAGCGGCGCAGACCCTTCTAGGCCTGTTCGACCGAGGCAATGGTGTCGCGGCGGATTTGCGAATGAAGAACGGTGAACTGTTTTGGGGGCCGCTTAAGCTCGGCCGGCATCCCGTGCTATTCTGAGGACGTTGACGGCAGGCGGCCAAAGTCAGGCGCCGCGGTATCCTGACCGGCAGCGATGATGCCACGGCGAATTTCCCGCGACCGGGTGAACAGTTCAATTAGATGGTCGCCATCACCCCAACGGATGGCTTTTTGCAGAGCCGACAGATCTTCGGAAAATCGCGACAGGAGTTCAAGCACCGCGTCCCTGTTGGTCAAGAAAACATCGCGCCACATGATCGGGTCGGACGCGGCGATGCGGGTGAAATCTCGAAATCCCGCAGCGGAATACTTGATCACCTCGGATTTGGTGACATCCTCAAGGTCAGCGGCTGTTGAGACGATGCTATAGGCGATCAGGTGCGGCAAATGGCTGGTGATGCCAAGCACCATGTCATGGTGTTCTATTGACATTTGATCGACTTCAGAACCGCAGGCCCGCCAGAATGCCGTTAGCGCCTTGATGGCGCCAGCATCAGTGTCTGGCAGTGGCGTCAATATGCACCAACGATTAACGAAGAGTTCGGCGAATCCGGCATTGGGACCGGATTGCTCCGTGCCGGCAATCGGGTGACCTGGAATGAAATGCACGCCGTCCGGTACATGGGGCGATACATCACGCACCACACTGGCCTTCACCGAACCAACGTCCGTCAGAATCGCTGACGGCTTGAGGCCCCCGGCAATCGACCTGGCGACGGCTCCACACGCACCGACCGGTACGCAAAGAATAACCAGGTCGGCATTCTCTACGGCTTCTGCCGGATCCTCGTGGACACTGTCGGCAAAGCCGAGCCTTTCAACCTCAATCCTCGTCGCAGCACTGCGGGCATGACCTTTGATATGACCGGCCAGATCGTGCTTGCGCATCGCATGGGCAAGCGATGAACCGATCAATCCGAGGCCGAGCAAGGCCACCCGTTCAAACATGGGTTTTGTCATAAGGTCAGGCTGCCTTCTGCAGAAATTCCTTGAGCGCAGCTAAGACGGCTTTGTTCGCTTCCTCAGCACCGATCGACAACCGCAATGCGTCAGGTAGGCCGTAGGCGTCGAGGCGGCGCAAAATCAAACCCCGTGCGCTCAAGAACGCGTCAGCATCGTACGCGGTGCATCCTGGCTCGTTTCCAAAGTGAACCAGTAGAAAATTGCCGACGCTGGGCGTCACGTCCAAGCCTAGCGCTGTCAACTCGCACTCCAACCAGGGTAGCCAGGTATCGTTATGGGTAATGGCATCCTGTAGATGGTCGGTGTCTTCAACCGCTGCAATACCAGCTGCAATTGCCGGCAGCGAGACATTGAACGGGCCGCGGATTCGATTGAGCGTGTCGGCGACCGCCGGTGGGCAGTAAGCCCAACCCAGTCGGAGACCCGCGAGCCCATAGGCTTTGGAGAAGGTCCTGGTCATAACGACATTCGGCGTCGTTGCCACCAGTTCAATTCCCGCTTCATAATCGTTGCGGCGGACATATTCGGCATAGGCTGCATCAAGCACCAGAAGACACTCTTCAGGCAACGCAGCATGCAAGCGGCGCACCTCGTCGATCGCCATATAGGTGCCCGTCGGGTTATTGGGGTTAGCCAGAAACACCATGCGAGTGCGCTTGCTCACGCATTTGATGATTTCGTCGACATTCGCCGTGTGTTCGATCTCCGGTGCAACAACCGGCTTTGCACTGCTCGTCTTGATGGCGATCGGGTATAGGAGGAAACCAAATTGCGAGTAGATCGCCTCATCACCCGGGCCAAGATAGGCCCGTGCCAACAGGGAGAGCAGTTCGTCGGACCCGGCGCCGCACACGATATTGGCGGCGTTCAAGCCGTAGCGCGCGGCAAGCGCTAGTCTCAGCCCAACCGCGCTGCCATCGGGATACAGGTGCAATTGATCGGCGAGTGACCGGTGAGCCGCAGCGGCGGCTGGGCTTGGTCCGAGCGGCGATTCATTTGACGACAGTTTGTGCACCCTAGCGGCGCCTTCGACCGAACTCTTTCCCGGGACGTAGGGCGCAATGTCAAGAATACCGGGTTGCGGTACCGGACCAGTCAACATCAGCTCACTCACATGTCAATCTTGATCGGGCTCGGATAGCGGCCCAGCACGCGCAATGCAAGTGCGTCATTGCCCTGGCGCAAACCGACCAGCGGCGTTTCCGATGCGGACAGGAAGCCGGGCAGGCTGGTAAGCCATTCACCTGACGTTGCCTCGAGTTCCCAAAGCGGCGCCGGCGTGAAGTCGCGGGGTAAGTGGCCGGTCGACAAAAGCAGAGTTTCATCCTGCCCGGTCGGCTCATCAAATCCCAGTCCGCAGATCAGTAAATCGGGCCGACCGTTGTCACCAAAAAACGGCAATGCCCCAATCACGCTGAGGTTGGGTCCGTTATCAGCGTCTATGGCCTCTGACCATGCGCCGCCGGGCGCCAATATTGCGACGGTCGCCTGTATGCCTGCGGCAGCTGACAGCGCTTCTTCATCGGTGTTGTGCTCGATAATCGGGATTTGACAAAAATGGCTCTTTATCAGGTCGCGCAGATTTTGTGCGGCCAGCGTTGCCTTTGAGCAATGGACCGTCGCGTCCGCCTGGATGAGTGTCGAGCCAGAGATGATTTCCCGCCACAGCCGCAGCATTAACGCAACCGGCAACGGGTCGCTGCAGGCTGCAATCAGCCGCCGCAGGACAATAGCCTCGCGGGCCGGACGCATCGGTGATGATGCAGTCTGACCGCTGGCTGCCTTTAACTCCTTGATGGTGACGCTGGCTGCAAAGCGATCACGTAGTAGGCCGAGCAAGGCAGCGTCGATCTCGTCGATCTTTTGACGCACCTGGTCCAGAGTGACTGGTGATGGCGACTGCCCATCCATTGTTCGATCCTTGTCGGTCGATATTGGTTGCCGGTGTAGTCATATTGAGACTGTCAGAGAAAATCAAACTCATGCCTGTAGTTGTTGCCACACCCTAGGGCCTGAATATCTGTGTCGATCTACTCCTCGTGCGACTCGAATGCTGGTACCGGCAAGATGCGCGGTTTGAGATTAGTAACTAGTGCACGGGAGCGCCTGCTTGGCGATACGGCATAAACCTGCTTGATCGCCTCCACGATGATGACACCGGAGAATGCCGGCGACAGCCACAGACCGGCCCGTTCCCAAGCGGGTGCCGAGCGGCGAATGAAGCTACGTCTTAACGGTGGCGCAAACAATGCGTGTGCCCAGGCGGATGGCGCAAACTGAGCATCGCGCAAAATTTGCGCAAGCTGCTGACGCGAGAACGGCCGACCGTGTCCGAACGGGGTTGAATCAAACCTTGCCCACATGCCTCGTCGGTTCGGCACGACAAACAGTGCCCTGCCCTGCGGGCTGAGCACCCGCCACAAGTCGCGCAACATGTCCGGCAAATGATCGGTCAGTTCGAGTCCGTGCACGACCACCGCCAGATCCACTACGCCGTCGGCGATCGGAAGTTCGGCTTCATCAACCAGTGCGGTCGCAGATGGCTTGCCGGCGGGCCAATGCATCACGCCCTGGCGCGCCGGCATGAAACCAATGATGCAATCAGCTGTATCGCGCCACGCCTCGAGATAAGGAACGGCGTGGCCGAGGCCGAGTATTGTCGTGCCGCCCAAATCTTTCCATCGCATCAGAATGCGATGGTTGATCAACCGCCGGGCGGTTTGACCGAGCGGGCTAGCGTAGAATTCCTTGAGATCAACGACGTCCATACGTGACACAGCCACTAATCGATTGAACTGATTGTCTAGCCTATGTCATGTAAGTTCAATGATCCAAGGCAAAAGGCGAACCCATGGCCAAGTTAGAAATTCATCAGTTTGAGTGTTTATCAGACAATTACGGCGTTTTGATCCACGACAGCGCGAGCGGTGCGACGGCCAGTATAGATGCACCGGAGCAGACGCCGATCGAAACGGCTCTGGCCGAAACGGGCTGGCAGCTGAGCCACATTCTGGTGACTCATCACCATTTCGATCACACTGGTGCTAATCTCGCGCTAAAACAGAAGTATGGTGCCACGATTGTAGGCAATGCGGCAGACGCTGAGCGCATACCCGGCATTGACGTCCATGTTGACGACGGTGGCACCTATGATTTCGCCGGGCACGTTGCCCAGATCATGGACACATCGGGCCACACGGTCGGGCATATCACGTATTACTTTGCCGATGACAACGTGGCCTTTGCTGGTGATACGCTGTTCACGTTGGGCTGCGGGCGGGTGTTTGAAGGCACGATGGATCAAATGTGGAACTCGTTGTTGAAACTGAAAGCGCTGCCGCCTGAGACCGTGGTCTATAGCGGCCATGAATACACTCAGGGCAATGCGAAGTTTGCGCTGTCGGTCGATCCGCAAAATCAGGACTTGCTCGCGCGGGCAAGCGAGGTCGACGACCTGCGATCCCGTGGTCAGGCGACCGTGCCGACGACGATTGCACGCGAACTGGCAACCAATCCGTTCCTACGACCCGATAATGCGGGCATCCGCGGGCATCTGGGAATGCAATCGGCGAGCGATGCGGAAGTGTTTGCTGAAATTAGACGGCGCAAGGACAGTTTCTGACCGATGCTATCAGGCAAGTAACGTCAGGATATAGGTGCCGTAGCCGCCCAGAAACACAGCGCCGGTCAGGCGTGACAAGCCGTTGCGGAAGATACCGATCAGCACCATGCCTATCGATAGTGCGATCATCAGCGGGATATCGGCGCCCATGATCTGCGGCGAAATAGCGAATGGCGAAATCGTCGCCGTCGCTCCGCCGATGCCGAGCACGTTATAGACGTTTGATCCTAAAACATTGCCGAGGGCAATCTCGGGATGGCGACGGAGTGCCGCGACCACCGTGGTTGCCAGCTCGGGCAGAGATGTGCCGATGGCCAATATTGTCAGGCCGATGATCTCCTCAGATACCTGCCATATTCGGGCAAGCTCAATGCCACCTTCGACCAGCAGCTTGCCACCATAAACAATTCCGATTGTACCGATTGTCGTGAAAGCCGCGCATAGCCAATTGGCCGCCCAGTCGCCACTTGGCTGTCCATCAGTATCGCTCACCAACGCGGCTGCCACCGCGCTCTTTGAGCGTTCGCGCGAAATCAGGAACCACATGTAAAAAACAAGTCCGGCAATGAACGCTATTCCAGCAGCGCGTGTCAGGCCGCCGGCCAGGCCGGCTGCGGCCAATAAAAACGCAGTTCCGACCACCAATCCACCGTCGCGCAGCAACGAGTGACGAGCGCACGCCATCGGATAGATCAATGCGCCGGCGCCGAGGATCAAAAGGATATTGGCAATATTTGAGCCGACAATATTGCCGATCGCCAAGCCGGGAGCGCCGTTTAAAGCGGCTTGCACGGACGTTACAAGTTCCGGTGCAGAAGTCCCGAACCCAACGACAACAATGCCGATAACCAGTGGCGAGATTCCCAGTCGTTCGGCAAGGCCGGCGGCGCCGCGAACGAGAAACTCACCGCCGAGCAACAACAGCACGAAACCGCCAATCAGCGACAGGTACACCGTCCAACCTCCAACAAACCTATCTGTGGAGATTTATCTGGTAGCACGACCTGCCTGTTAAAAGGCTTAACAGGGGCATAGAAGCATCAAATTCCGTCGCTGCATGCGAATTTTACATGCCGAGTGTTTTTAATGCCTCGTTGAGTGTGGCAACAGACTCACTGTGCTGGCCGGCATTGTGCTGCTCTTCGCCCTTTTTGCGCAGATCCATGACCTTGGCCTTGTCGGCCTCAGTGAGTTCTGCAGTCTTCAGAGCCTCATCGATCTTGGTCATCAGTCCCGGGCAAGACCCGGCAAACGCGCTGGTGCCCAATGCGATAATTGCAGCGCTGGTTATCACAAATCTCTTCATGCTCGCCTCCCACCTAAAATGTATGCCAGCAAAGCGCTAATTGAACTCCAGCTGACATGGCGACGATACGCGGCAAATTTGTCCTAATCACAGCAAGTTGGCGAGAGCACGGGGGCCGCCGCTTCACGAGCGTCCGAGCCATCGTCAGATCATGTATTGACCACCATTGGCGCTCAGGGTCGAGCCGGTGATAAAGCCTGAATCGTCTGATGCAAGGAAGACAACGCAGCGTGCGATTTCTTCAGGTTCACCAAGCCGGTTGACCGGGATGTAGGGCAGGATCGACTTGTTGAGGACTTCCTCTGGCACAGCGCGTACCATCTCGGTGCCGATATAGCCCGGACAGATTGCATTTACGGTTATTCCCTTGCGGGCGCCTTCCTGAGCCAGTGCCTTGGTGAAACCGATGTCACCGGCTTTGGCGGCGGAATAGTTCGCTTGCCCCATCTGGCCTTTCTGGCCGTTGATTGAGGAAATATTGATGATCCGGCCAAAATTGCGTTCACGCATGCCCTCCCACAAAGGGCGTGTCATGTTGAACAGGCCGTTCAGGTTGGTGTCGATGACCGCTTTCCACTGATCGAGCGACATCTTGTGGAACATGCCGTCACGGGTGATGCCGGCATTGTTGACCAGAATATCGATGGCACCGAGGTCGGCTTCGACCTGTTTAATGCCAGCTTCGCAACTCTCAAAGTCCGCGACACTCCACTTGTATACGGGAATGCCTGTCTGGTCCTTAAATTTGGCGGCCGCTTCGTCGTTGCCGGCGTAGTTGGCTGCAACCGAATATCCAGCTTGATGCAATGCGGTGCTGATTGCTGCGCCGATGCCGCGTGAGCCACCTGTTACGAGGGCTACTCTTGCCATTTTCCTATTCCTCCCTTGTCAAAAATAGGCCGAAGCACTGCGTCGCGCGCAGCGCCCGGCATGTTCTGTTTCAGACCAGACTTCAGGTTCAGTCGCGCTCGACACACATCGCAACACCCATGCCGCCGCCAATACATAAGGTTGCCAGACCCTTCTTGGCGTCACGCCGTTTCATCTCATACAACAGGGTCGTGAGTACGCGGGCACCAGACGCGCCGATCGGATGGCCAATGGCAATCGCGCCGCCATTGACGTTGACTTTTTCAGTATTCCAACCGAGGTCTTTGTTTACGGCGCAAGCTTGCGCGGCAAAAGCTTCGTTGGCTTCCACTAGGTCGAGATCTTCGTGGGACCAGCCGGCCTTCTCCATTGCCTTGCGTGAAGCCGCAATTGGGCCGACACCCATAATCGCCGGGTCGAGACCGACCGATGCCCAAGAAACGATGCGGGCGAGCGGCTCGGCGCCGCGTTTTGCCGCTTCTTCCTGCGACATCAGAACCACTGCTGCGGCGCCGTCATTGATGCCGGATGCGTTGGCGGCGGTTACCGTACCTTCCTTATCGAAGGCCGGGCGCAATTTCTGAACGCTGTCCAGCGTTACACCATGTTTGATATACTCATCATCTTCAACAACGATGTCGCCCTTGCGGGTGGAAATGGTCACCGGGGCGATTTCGTCCTTGAACTTTCCATCCTTCTGGGCGGCTTCGGCCTTGTTCTGTGAAGCCACGGCAAAGGCATCTTGAGCTTCGCGCGTGATTTGCCATTGTTTGGCGACATTCTCAGCCGTTGTGCCCATGTGATAGCCATTGAAGGCATCCCAAAGACCATCCTTGATCATGGAGTCGACCATCTTGTAGTCGCCCATCTTGACGCCATTGCGCAAATGCTGGCAATGCGGCGCCTGGCTCATCGATTCCTGGCCGCCAGCGATTACGACATCTGCGGAACCATCAGCAATCTGCTGGGCTCCCAATGCTACGGCGCGCAGCCCGGAACCGCACAGCTGGTTCATGCCCCAGGCGGGCGCCTCGACAGGAATTCCAGCGTTCACAGAGGCCTGGCGAGCCGGGTTCTGGCCTTGTGCGGCGGTGAGAATCTGTCCCATGATGACTTCTTGAACATCAGATGGTTCAACGTTTGCGCGCTCCATCGCCGCCTTGATGGCGACGGCGCCCAGTTCGGAAGCGGCAAGACCGCTTAGTGCACCGTTGAACGAGCCTACAGGTGTGCGGGCTGCGGAAACAATGACAATGGAATTATCCGTGTTGGCCATGTGCTGGACCTCCCTTAAACGTCTCATTGGCTTGGATATGGCACTAAACCACCAAACGGCGGCGGTGGCCATCATTTATGACGTTACAGTGACTTGTGCAATGCACAATTCTTGGGTGTGCAGTGCGGCAATTGGAAGCTCAATGTAAACCTGGGAGTTGGTTTTCACGTGTTTCATTAGAGGTTTCAGATCGTTTTGCACTTGCAATTGTGCACTGCAGCCCGCAGAAATGAATGTCAAAGATAGGCGTTAATAACAAATGCGTCAGGACTCGATACCGTTGGTATTAGGGAGCGAACATTTTGAACACGCAAGATACTGCGAAGTCTGATCCGATCATCATAAAAAAATATGCCAACAGGCGCCTCTACAACACTGCGACCAGTGCATACGTGACTTTGGATGATCTGGCGCAGATGGTAAAGGACGGCGATGACTTTGTCGTTTTTGACGCTAAGTCAGGTGAAGATATCACCCGAACGGTCCTAACCCAGATTATCTTCGAAGAAGAAGGCAAAGGGCAAAATCTGTTACCTATCAACTTCCTGCGCCAGCTGATCCGATTCTATGGCGACAATATGCAGGCCTTTGTGCCTAGTTATCTAGAGTTCTCGTTGGAGTCCCTGGCCCAGGAACAGGAACGGTTTCGTCAGCAACTGCTTGAACTGGGCGGCGAACCGTTCAGGAATATGGAAGAACTTGCAAAGCGGAACATGGCCATGTTTCAGCAGGCAATGCAAATGTTCAATCCGTTTGCGGGCGTCGGTGAGAAAACAGAAGGGCTTCGTAGGGATGAGTCCACGGGCAAGGCCGAAAATGCAGACCAGGCACAGGACGAAACGCAACCGGACGAACTTAGCGCTCTGCGCGAGCAAATGAGCGCACTTCAAAAACAACTCGAAACGCTGGCAAGCAAGAAGGACTAATTGGTCTTTCAGATCCCGGACGACTAGTTTTCGCCGAAGGTCTCGGTAATTGCGGAGGCAAGGTCAGGATGCTTATCGGAACTCTCCTTGGCTGGGGGGCCGAAAGTTGCATCCAATCCGGATTTCGCGGTTTGCAGCAAAGATAGGTTGAGTTTGATGTCGATCGGTTCGAAGTCGTCAGCACTTCCGGTTTGATCGGTCATGCCGACGGCATCGGCGCCGTCATTTGTAGTTGTCTCGCCCGCTTCGGCCTTTGTCGGATTGGTTGAGTCAATGGGTTCTTCGGCCTTGTGCGATGTATTACCTTGTGGCTCGGTAAGAGTCTCCTCTGTCTGAGCTTCGTCTAGCGTGTTCATGGTGGGCAAAATGACGAGTGCTTCAGGCGCGGGCTCGCTTTGCGGCCCAGACCACAGTGGCGACCGGTCCGATTTCGTGGCGTCTGTGTTGGGTTCGGAGGACTCAGCGTTTTCGGGGGTTGTCTGCGGTTCATTCCAGCTGGAATCGAAAGGTTGTTCCGCATCTTCAGGCCAATCCTGTTGCGGTGCAGGCGGATTGGCGGCATTGTCTTGTTGCTCCTGCAGGGCAGCGGAAATCAATGAGGCGTCGAATGCCTCGACCTGTTCAGGCTCATTGTCTGCGCCATCGCGCTCAGGCAGCTCCCAGGTAACGTCGGTCACGACTTCTCCAAACAGGTTGCCCTGCATGTAGTCGATACCCCAGGAGCGCAGCAAGTCGGCGTCTTCTTCTGACCGAACCCACTCAGCAACTGTCTGAAGTTCGAACTTCTTAGCTAGGTCAATCAACGAACGGACAAAATACTGATTGTCGCGGTTCTGTGTCAGGTGCTCGCAGAACGAACCGTCTATCTTGACGATGTCAATGTCCAATTCTCTGAGATTCTTGAACGAGGTGTAACCGGCACCAAAATCGTCGATGGCAACGCGGCACCCCAATTGGCGCAATTCCCTGGTGAACCGGATTGTCTCACCGAGATCCTGCAAGGCGACCGACTCGGTGATCTCTACGACAATACGATCGCTTATCCCAGGTGTTTCGGACAGAATCGCGGTCAACTGGCTGAACCAACGTCGATCCGTTGCCGTTATGCCGGAGATGTTCACCGATATCGACAATTCAGGATTGAGCGCAAGGGTGTCGACGGCCAACCGGGCAACGGCTCTGTCGATCATGCGTACGAGGCCAAGCTTTTCTGCGATCGGGATCAGGTGGTGGGCTGCGACGGTGTCACCGTCTTCACACCGCATGCGCAAAAGTGCTTCGTGCATGGCAATCTCGCCAGTGCGTGCATCGACGATCGGCTGATAGGCCAGCGTGAAGCGGTTGTTCTTTAGGCTGGAAACAATCTCGGCCGCGCAACGTGCGTTAAGACTTCGGACAGAAATCCGTTCTGCCGAAGGGCGGTATGGAACATAGGCGTCTGAAGGCTGACGCTTTGCCTCAGCGAGCGCTTCTTCGGCATTGGCCATGGCGGCGTTCGCATCACCGGCAAACTTCGGCAACACGATGCCGCCGATGGACAACATTGCCCAGACCGGCCCACGCTCGGTTTCGAACACGTTGTCGCGGGCCACGCTCAGAAATCGCTCAGCGGCTATCTTGACTTCCCCTTCGGTGCAATCGCTCAGAATGACACCGAATTTGGCGCCGGAGTATCGCCCAATCATGTCACCGGTGCGCACCACACGTTTCAATCGGTGACCGACCGAGACGATTACTTCATCGGCAATATCAAAGCCGTAGGCATCGTTGACGACGGCGAGATTGTTGATAACAACGATCAGAAATGCACAGCTGGTGTTTTCATCCTCGGCCTTGGCCATTGTCTCAGCAAGAGCCTCGGACAGGCGGCCGCGATTCATCATGCCGGTCAACGGATCGCAATTACCCATGAATTGCAGCTGCTGATCCCGCTCATGACGGTCATCAATCTGGCGAACGATGCCGAAAACTTCGGCTGGTTTCCCATCCTGACCGCAATACCATCGACCACAGTCCTCGATCCATAAGGATTGCTGTCCGACATGGCTCGTTGGATGGATAAGATATTCGATGGAAAACGGTACGCCGTCGCCAGGATCCCGTGGTGCTGAGCGCATGACAGTGTCATAACGACTGGTGAGATTGCTGGCATCGAGCAAATCGGCGTAACTGCGGCCTGTCTTGATTTGCATCGGGTCCGTCGTCGGGATCACATCCGAGACGTTGCTGCTCCAAACCATCTTGTCGGTCGTAATGTCCCAGTGATAGGCGGCGTCGCCAACAGCTAGTACCGCGCGACGGATACGCTCCAACTCCTCTAAATCACGAGCCTTGGCGATGGCATTCACCGACGACGCAGGTGATTGGACAGGTGGGGCATCATGACCTGGCGAGCTAGGAAACAATTCTGATTCCGAGGTTGCTGCGATGGCGGCGGCTTTTTCAGGTCCGGGCTGGTTCACGGGTCCTCCGTGGGCATTACAAACTGATTGGCAACCGGGGCATTCGCGTACCGTTGCCAACCTCTCGATCTCTCCAATTATGGTAAACTAACACCTAAATCGTAAAGAAACGCGAAACAGCCGCGGTCTAAATCAACATCTCCGGCGTGGGATTATGAGGTATGATCAAAACTCATATCGATTGCCTAATTGTCATATCCGAGCCGGCGCATGGACAGTTCTGATTGCTAGGTTGCGGTGACAGTGCACTATTCGATCTATCAAGACGCATGTCATGTGGCGATTTTGACAATCGTTCACGATTCAATCCTGGTAATGTTGGCCATTTTGGCGTAAGTGGGGGAGAATTTACAGAAATTCTGAAAATTGGGAGGCATTTGATCATGGCCGACGTCAAGAGTGATATTGAAATTGCCCGGGCGGCAAACATGAAGCCGATAATGGAAATCGGTTCCAAACTGGGAATTGCAACGGAGGAACTCATTCCTTTTGGTCATACCAAGGCCAAGGTCAATCTGAGTTACATCGACAGTTTGAGCGATAAACCGGACGGCAAGCTCATTCTGGTGACGGCTATCACGCCAACCCCTGCCGGTGAAGGCAAGACCACGACAACGGTTGGTCTGGGCGATGGCCTGAACCGTATCGGCAGGAACGCCATGATCTGCCTTCGTGAACCGTCGCTCGGGCCGTGTTTCGGCATGAAAGGCGGTGCGGCGGGCGGCGGCTATGCCCAGATCGTGCCGATGGAAGACATTAACCTCCATTTTACCGGTGACTTCCATGCAATCACCTCGGCACACTCACTACTGTCGGCGATGATCGATAACCACATCTATTGGGGAAATGGTTTGGAACTGGATGCCCGGCGCATCGCCTGGCGGCGCGTGGTCGACATGAACGACCGGGCGCTGCGTGATATCGTGTGTTCACTCGGCGGCGTGGCCAATGGCTTTCCTCGACAGACGGGGTTCGACATCACCGTGGCATCGGAAATTTTGGCGATCCTCTGCCTGGCGACATCGGTTGAGGATCTCGAGCGACGGCTTGGCAATATCGTGGTTGGCCAGACCCGTGAGCGCAAACCGGTGCTTGCAAGAGACATCAAGGCAGCCGGCGCCCAGACGGTGCTTCTGCGCGATGCACTAATGCCAAACCTGGTACAGACTCTAGAGAACAATCCGGCCTTTGTGCATGGTGGGCCGTTTGCCAACATCGCGCATGGCTGCAACTCGGCAATGGCCACCAAGACGGCACTGAAACTAGCTGACTATGTGGTTACCGAAGCCGGGTTCGGCGCTGACCTCGGCGCTGAAAAGTTCTTCGATATCAAATGCCGAAAGGCCGGGCTAAAACCGGATGCTTGTGTCATTGTAGCCACGGTCAGAGCCCTCAAAATGCATGGCGGCGTCGATAAGGATGATCTCAAATCAGAAAATGTCAATGCCGTGCAAAAGGGCCTGGTCAACCTCGGCCGGCATATCCAGAACGTTAAGAAGTTTGGCGTTCCGGTGGCGGTAGCGATCAACCAATTCGTATTTGATACCGAGGCCGAAGTTGAGACGATCAAGGCATTCTGCGCCGAACAGGGTGTCGAGGCCTTCAAGGCCACTCATTGGGCCGAAGGAGGTAAGGGTACGGAAGACCTGGCGGCTGCTGTAGCCGAAATGGCTGACAGCGGGCAAAGCAAGTTTGCGCCAATCTATAGCGATGACATGTCGCTGTGGGACAAGATCAAGACAATTGCTACGGAAATTTACCGGGCAGACGAAATTGTCGGTGACAAGTCGGTCCGAGATATGCTGAGGACCTTCGAAGCCGAAGGTTATGGCAATCTGCCGGTCTGCATGGCCAAGACGCAGTATTCGTTCTCAACCGACCCCAATCTCAAGGGGGCACCGAACAACCACGTGGTGCCGATCCGCGAGGTGCGACTTTCGGCTGGTGCCGAGTTCATCGTGGCAATCTGCGGCGACATCATGACGATGCCCGGCTTGCCGCGGGTGCCATCGGCAGAAGCCATCGGCCTGGATGGACAGGGCCAAATCGCCGGTCTGTTCTAGGATCAGTCGATACTCTCGGCTGCAATGTTGGCGTCGTCCAACTTGTCGCTGGCTAGATTAGGCCTGGTTTTGATGGAAACATCAAAACCAGAAAAACCGGATGGAATTTGGTTTGATATAAGATGATTCACGTTTCAGATGATTCCATCTGAAATGCTCGTGATCCAGTGTATTTCTACGAATGCGCTACCGAGGCCGATTTTGCCAGGCCAATTGCTGAATTGCCGTCACGACCGGCGCAATGCTCCGACAAAGCACGAAGGAAAAAGACTGCCGATGCGGACACTCTATGATTTCCCACCGTCTGGCAACTGCCACAAGGTCCGGATGATGCTGTCGATGCTGGGCCTCGAATATGAAAAACGGACAATCGATCTGCTGAAAGGCGAACAGAACACACCGGCATTCCTAGAGCTCAATCCGCGGCACAAGGTGCCAGTGCTGGTTGATGATGGTGTGATCATTTCGGATTCCGCGGCGATCCTGGTCTATCTGGTGCGCAAATATGGGGGTAAGGACTGGTATCCCGATGATGCCGAGGCGATGGCCGAGATTCAAAAGTGGCTGTCGTTCTCGGTCAATGAGGTGTTCAACGGACTGGCGCTGTCGCGGGCCATGGTAATCTTCAACCGGCCGATGGATGCAGATGCTGTCCACAAGATCGCCGACATAGCGCTTGCAGTTCTCGAATCCCGACTCAAGGAGTCAGACTGGCTGGCGCTCGACCGGCCGACAATCGCCGACATCGCCTGTTATCCCTATGCCGCAGCTATCGGCGAAGGAAACATCTCACTGGCGGCCTATCCGGCAATCAGGGCGTGGCTGGCACGCGTCGAGGACCTGCCCGGATGTGTAGCCATGGCGCCTTATCAGCCGGCGCACTAACCAGCGCAAGATCGTCGTGAATGTTGCAGAATTGTGTCATCACAATTCCGTGAGCAAGATTGGGTTGAATTCAATTGTCGCTTGAGAAAATTCTTTGCGGACACGGGCACCAACTTACGTCATGTGCGTTCGGGCCTTGACGTTGGGGTTCAAGCCGTGCGCCAATGTGTTTGCAGTAGGTGGCGGTGAACTTTATTGACCAACGGCGGTTTTCCGGCGGAAAGACTTCATGCAATTCCAAATATTTGAAGGCGCACAGTGGCGCGCTACGCAATTTTGAACTCAGGGCGCCGGTCCGCGGCAAGGCAGTGCCGACGTTGACGCGAATAGTTGTTGCTATGCAGCCTTGGTGGAAATCGGTACTGCATGGCATTGTTCGAGAGCATGCCGGACGAGCCCCTAGCTTTGTGTGGCCCGCGGTCATTCCGCACGTTCTGTGCCGCGACCTGCAGTGACAATTGTCACTGGAAATTTTGGTCAACCAGTCGTTAAATTGGGTCCGTTAAAAAGCATCCGGGCGAACCTCGCATCGAGTATGTGATTGATGGAGCAATTTCATGGATCGGCGACAATTCATCCTGACGGGACTGGCAATGGGCGCAGTGCAACACACGGCACTGGCTGAGACTAGGACAAAAGTCAGATACAATTTCAACAACGCCTTCCGTGGCTCGACGAGGCCGCGCTATGGTGGAAAGAAGATTGTTGACTATCGTACGCGCGAGAAACCCGGCACGATCATTATCGATACGTCCAAGCGGCGGCTCTACTATGTACTGGAGGGCGGCAAGGCGATCCGCTATGGTGTCGGCGTCGGCCGGCGCGGTTTTCAGTGGTCCGGAACGGCTAATATCCGACACAAGAAAGAATGGCCGGCCTGGCGCCCGCCGGCAGAGATGATCGAACGTGAGCGCAGGAATGGGCGGGATTTGCCGGAATACATGCCGGGTGGCCCGACCAACCCTCTTGGCGCGCGAGCGCTTTATCTGTTCAAGGGCAAGCGCGACACGCTTTACCGGATCCACGGCACCAACGCGCCGCAGACCATCGGTGGTGCCGTTTCGAGCGGCTGTATCCGGATGATCAATGAGGAAGTCATCGACCTTTACCGACGCACCCGTATGGGCGCTAAGGTGATCGTCCTTTAGACGTGCCTACCGGTGCCGCTGTCATCAGGTGGCACGGATTTCAGCCATTCCGCGCTGCTCTAGAAATCACTGGCGATACCTTTACGTTCCCAGTCGCCGAAGCGGGTCGGTTCGGGGCCGTCGCGGCCACCAATTTCTCGTGCTTTTGCCGGCTCGGCGGCCTGCTTGCGTCGCTCTTCGGCTTCTGCGAGTGCGCGCCGGGCAGCAGCGGGCAGGTCGGGTTTTTCGGCTGTTCTGGCCATTTTGCGACCCTGTCGTTTGTTGAACTGGTGTTTCAGTCTCATCATATAGTGGATCGAAGACATCTATCGCAACTCATGGAGCAAATTAGTCTTAGCGATGAATATCATGCGTACTGGAATGTTGTTGGCGGCGATGACCGGCCTGTTTCTGGCCGTCGGCTATCTGCTTGGTGGGAATGGCGGCATGGTGATCGCCTTTGTGATCGCGATCGGCATGAATGCATTCAGTTACTGGAATTCCGACAAGATGGTACTGCGCATGCACAGCGCCGAGGCGGTCGATGGCCGATCGCATCCGGACTATTATCGTCTGGTCGAAAGTCTGGCGCAGCGGGCCGACTTGCCGATGCCGAAGGTCTATATCATGCATCAGGACCAGCCCAACGCATTTGCTACAGGCCGCAATCCTGAAAATGCTGCAGTCGCGGCGACGACCGGTCTGCTAAGCAGTCTGTCACGTGAAGAGCTGGCCGGGGTGGTGGCTCATGAGCTGGCGCATATCAAGAATCGCGACACTCTGATCATGACTGTGACGGCGACGATTGCCGGAGCGATCTCGATGCTGGCTAATTTTGCCATGTTCTTCGGTGGTGGTCGTGACCGTGACAATTCGCTTGGTCTGATCGGCACAATTGCCATGGTCATTCTGGCACCGATGGCGGCCATGCTCGTGCAGATGGCGATCAGCCGGACGCGGGAATATGCCGCTGACCGCGGCGGCGCAGAAATCTGCGGCAATCCGATGTGGCTGGCCGCGGCACTCAATAAAATTGCCGGTCGCGCCGCGCAGATTGAAAACCACGCCGCGGAAGCCAATCCGGCCACTGCGCATATGTTCATCATCAATCCGCTGTCAGGTGCACGGATGGACAATCTGTTTTCGACTCATCCGAACACGGGCAACCGTATTGCGGCGTTGCAGCAAATGGCAGGCGAATTCGGCGGCCCGCCGGCCGGCAACACTGTTGAGGATACCTCCCTTGAGGCCGATGGGCCCTGGTCACGCCGGCGCCAGACGCCGCGCGGCCCCTGGGGCTAATTGGTGCCGTCGCGCGGGTCGGCACGGGCGGCAGCCCACGTTAAGGGATTGGCTGCCCGGCAATGCGCCGTCAGGGCACTTTGCGATATCGTCAACAAAGGGAAGACGTTGGATGTGGCGTTCGCCAATGTTCTTGATGACCTGAATTCGCAACAGGACCGCGGGCTGGCACGGGCCATCGTGACTACTGCGCTGCGCCGCAAGGGGCAGATTGACGAGGTACTACAGCATTTCCTGGCAAAACCGCTGCCGTCAAAGTCAGGCAATGCCAGCACCATTCTCGAGGTGGCTGTTGTGCAGCTCTTGTTCATGCGGATCCCTGCGCATGCCGCCATCGACCTGGCTGTTCGGCTGGCGTGCAGCGACCGCAATGCGCGGCATTTTTCGGGACTGGTCAATGCGGTTTTGCGCAAGATTGCTATGGCCGGCGATGATCTCTTGCAGAGCCAAAACGCGGCGCGCCTCAATACACCGGACTGGCTAATGCAGCGCTGGTGCGAGACATATGGCGATGACGTCGCCTTGCGTATCGGCGATGCCCACCTGGTCGAGCCGCCACTTGATCTTTCGGTGAAGATCCAATCCGATGCCGAACGCTGGGCTGCGGTGCTCGCAGGTAGTTTGTTGCCAAATGGGACAATTCGGCTGCAGGAACGGTCCGGCCGCATAGAGGATCTACCGGGATATGATGAAGGAGCCTGGTGGATCCAGGATGCAGCGGCAGCCCTCCCGACACATTTGCTTGGCAATGTTGCTGGCAAACATGTGCTCGATTTGTGTGCCGCGCCGGGCGGCAAGACCGCGCAACTGGCAGCGGGCGGTGCAAGGGTCACCGCCGTCGACATCTCACCTCAAAGGCTGGAACGCCTGTCGCAAAATCTCGCGAGGCTGGACTTGGCGGCCGAACTGATTTGTGAAGATGCCGCCCGGTTTGTTGCACAGACACCCTATGATGCGGTGCTGGCCGACGTGCCATGTTCGGCTACGGGCACAATTCGCCGTCATCCTGACCTGGCGCTGTTAAAGACGCGGGATCAGGCGATGGCACTTCAGGAAACACAGGCGGACATTCTGCGAAATGCTGTCAGCGCCGTGCGCAAGGGCGGTCAGATCGTATATGCGACGTGTTCGCTGGAACCGGAGGAAGGGGCCCAGCAAATCGAATCGCTGCTGGCGGGGTCACTTCCGGTGTCACGTTATGCTGTCACCGGCAAGGACGTGTTTGGACTTGATCATTTGATCAGTGAGCAAGGTGATCTGCGGAGCCTACCGTGTCACCATATTGGCAACAGTGAGGGTATGGACGGGTTTTACGCCAGTCGCTTGGTTAAGAACTAATTTCGCTCATTCGTTATCAGATCGTTAACATCCTATCGCCAAGAATACCGTTGTATCAGCTGCAATACTCGGTGTTTGAGTATCATGAACAGTCCAAGAGTGGCGACAGTTTCAGCCCCGGTCCACATGACCGGCCTGCTTGATCTAGGCATTCGCAGGATAACCGGGAGAGCTATACGGCACTTTACCGGCAGTGTTGCGATGCCGATTGGCTGTCGCGCCACTGGCGTCGGCCTGCCGATCAATCCATTGATGGGAGGCGATGCCGATCAGGCTGCGGCACTTTACAAAGGGCGGTTTCAATTTGGGATGACGGCGGTCGAATGTTCAGGTCGCGTTGTCTTTGATCATAAGGTGTCGGATGACAGCTGGACGGCGGAGTTGCACAGCTTTGCCTGGCTAAATGCCATGCAGGCCGGCGGCCGTGAGTTGTTCCGTGTGCAAGCCCGCGCGCTGGTGCAGGACTGGATAGACCGCAGCAGAGTAATTGATCGGCGCGCATGGCGCACCCGCACGCTGGCGCGCCGGCTGATTTCGTGGATCGTGCAGGCTGAATATCTGCTTGAGGATGCGCCAGATGATTTTCGGTGTAACTTTTTGTCTAGCCTCGGACGACAAATCCGCCGCTTGATGCGCGGCATGGTCGGAGAACCAAATCGTCGGGCGCGTCTGGATGCGGCGATTGCCCTAAATTATGCCTGCCTGGGTCTTGCCGGCATGGAACCGTTGCGGGCAACGGCTTATGGACGCCTGACGCGAGAGCTAAGCGCGCAGATCCTTGCTGACGGTGGACATGCGTCGCGCGACCCATCGGTTCTACTCGATGTGCTGCACGATCTTTTGCCACTGCGAACGACATTGCAGACGGCACGCCTGGAAGTGCCCGCTGAACTCAATGAGGCGCTCGAGCGAATGGTGCCCATGTTGCGATTCTTCTGCCACGATGACGGCGGGCTTGCGGTTTTTAACGGTGTTCGACATGCAGCAGCGGGCCGGGCACTCGCCGTCCTGGCGGCTGATATGGTGTGTGGGCGCCCGCTCGTGCACGCCACGCATTCCGGGTATTGCCGGCTGGCGCATGCTAATTCACGGGTAATTGTTGATACGGGTCGTCCGCCGGCGCCGGGCCTCAATGACGCGGCCGCCTCCAGCCCACTAGCTTTCGAATTCTCTGACGGCCCGTACCGACTGGTCGTCAATTGTGGAACACCGCAATCAGGCGATGATGCCTGGAGCGATGCGGCACGCCTGACAGCAGCGCACAGCACGGTGTCAATTGGTGAAAAACCGGCCGGCGTGGTGCTCGCCGGCCGCCTGATGCGCAGAATATTTGAAACGCCGGTCATATTGGGTCCACGAACCATCGATGGCCAAGTGACGACCAACGAGCACGGTTCGGTGCTCGATGCTGAGCATGATGGCTATATGCTGCAAATTGGGATCGCGCATCATCGCCGGCTATTCCTTTCGAGCGACGGCAATGATCTGCGCGGCGAGGACCGCTTCAAAATCGATCTCGACAAGCCCGGTGAAATTAGCAATGTGCCTTTTGCCGCGCGGTTTCACATCCATCCGTCGGTGA
>JAEKFU010000674.1 GCA_016522385.1 Pseudomonadota bacterium | reverse complement strand
GAGGCTCGGTGCCGCCGGCATAATCGCCGGGGTCGATATCGATACTAGCCACTTCACGGGCAATTATGCGCCGGCGGCATCAATCGAAGCCTGTCTGAGCGATGATCAGCCAAAAGACGATGCAGTCCGGACCGAGATCGTAGAGATGGATGATGTGGAGATGGAGGCGAAGTTGGAAGACCGCCAGATGCTGATCGTGCTGACACCCAAATAGCGTAGAGTTATGCCCTGGGAAAAGAAATTTGAGAACGTTGCAGTGCTGGAAAAGGCGATGCATGCCTTTTGGGCGCGCGGCTATGAAGCGACGTCGATCCGGGATCTCGTCGCATGCATGGGGATCAATCGCGGCAGCATCTATGCCACTTTCCACGACAAACGAAATTTGTTTCTGCTGGCCTTAGAGCATTACGATACGCGATACCGGCGGGCATTGCTGGCGGATCTTCGGCGTCAGGCTTCGCCGCGCGAAGCAATCACGAGGTTGTTTGACGACGTTGTCGAGCAGGCATTGAGGGAAAGCGGAGGAGCAGGCTGCATGCTGATTAATGCCGCGGTTGAGATGGCGCCACACGATAAGGGCGTCGCGGCCGCAGTGGCGCGCGGGCTCGAGGAGACCGAGCTGTTTTTTGAACAGTTGATCTCGAGCGGCCAACGAAAGGGCGAATTTTCGCCTGCAATCGACGCCGGTGAAACAGCGGCTGTCCTGCTTGGGTTGTTGACGGCCTTGCGCGTTCTGGCGCGCGGCGGTGCACAGCGTGCCAAACTGGAAAGTCTTGCCAGTCAGGCAAAGGCGCTGCTGCGGTAATCGATCTTCGCCGACGGGCAATATTAAGACTCAGAGTTCAAACGCGTTAGAACGTGGCTTTCTCAAATGGTTTCATATGAGAAAGACACGCTCTAGAACGCCAATGGCTTGACCTGTTGGACATGTGGCAGCGCATTGACTTTCTTGAGCACCGCATCGGGGATCTCGTCGTCAATCTCCACCAGGGCGATGGCGTCGCCGCCTTGGGTCTGCCGGCCGAGATGAAGTGTTGCAATATTTACGTCGGCTTCAGCGAGCGTCGTGCCGAGGGCTCCAATGAAACCGGGTTTGTCCTCATTGGTGACGTAGAGCATGTGCGAGCCCAGTTCGGCCTCCATGTTGATGCCCTTGATCTGGATAATGCGCGGTTTGCCATCCGAAAAAACGGTACCGGCAACCGAACGCTGTTGTGTTTCGCTGACCACGGTTAGACGGATGTAGTTGTCATAGGCACCGCGTTTGGTTTGGCGAATCTCATCGACCTTGACGCCACGCTCGCGGGCGACGACTGGTGCGGAAACCATGTTCACTTCACCGAGTATGGGACGAAACAAGCCGGCCAATGCGGCGGACGTCAACGCCTTGACGTTCATTTCGCCCACGTCGCCGGCATACTCGATTCCGATGCCAGTGATCGACGTCTCGGTAAGTTGGCCGGCGAACGAACCGAGCTGTTCAGCCAGGGCGATGAAGGGTTTCAGGCGCGGCGCCTCTTCTGCCGATATCGATGGCATGTTGAGCGCATTGGTCACTGCACCGGTTATCAGATAGTCAGCCATCTGTTCGGCCACCTGAATAGCCACGTTTTCTTGGGCTTCACTGGTGGCGGCGCCGAGGTGCGGCGTGCAGATGACATTTTCATAGCCGAACAGCGGGTGATCCCTTGCCGGTTCGTTTTCGAACACGTCAAGTGCGGCGCCGGCGACATGACTGGAGTCCAAGGCCGCCTTGAGATCATCTTCCACGACCAGGCCGCCACGCGCGCAGTTGATGATGCGAACGCCTGCTTTCATTTTGGCCAATGAGACGGCATCTATGATGTTGCGTGTCTTGTCGGTCAGGGGTGTGTGTAGGGTCACAAAGTCAGCGCGCATCAACAAGTCGTCGAATGCGACCTTCTCAACACCGATCTCGACGGCGCGTTCGGGCGAAAGATAAGGGTCGAAGGCGATGACCTTCATTTTTAGACCGAGTGCGCGGTCGGCGACGATTGAGCCGATATTGCCGCAGCCGATGAGTCCCAGCGTCTTGTTGAACAGCTCGATACCCATGAACCGGCTTTTTTCCCACTTGCTGTCCTGAGTTGAGCGGTCGGCTGACGGGATTTGCCGGGCGAGCGCCATCATCATCGCCAAAGCGTGTTCCGCCGTGGTGATGGCGTTGCCGAACGGTGTGTTCATGACGATAATGCCGCGGGCCGAGGCGGCCGCCAGGTCGACGTTGTCGACACCTATGCCGGCGCGGCCGACGACTCTCAGGCGATTAGCAGCCGCGATGAGTTTGTCGGTGACCTTAGTGGCCGAACGGATGGCCAAGCCATCATAATCGCCGATGCACTTGAATAGAGCCTCTTTGTTCGGGCCAAGCTGGGGCTGATAGTCAACGTCAACGCCGCGATCGGCAAATACCTGCACAGCCGTCGGCGACAGCTTATCCGAAACCAGAACGCGCGGTTTCATCGCGGTCTCCTCGTGTTCATTATTTTAGGCAGCATCGGCGGACTGAGAAACGGCGGCATAGGCCCAGTCAAGCCACAACACAAGTGCTGCGACGTCAGTTGTCTCCACAGTAGCTCCGCACCAAATTCGAAGACCCGGCGGGGCATCGCGATAGGCGCCTATGTCATATGCAACACCCTCGGCGTCAAGCAGGCTTGCCATCGCCTTCGGCGTGTCGGCGCTTGCGCCCGGATCTGCCAGTCGCAAACATACCGATGTGTTCGTTCGCGTGGCGGGGTCAATGGCCAAATTGTCAATCCAGCCTGTGCGTTCGACCCATGCATCGATGACCTTCGCATTTGCTTCGGCGCGTGCGGTCAGAGCTGACAGTCCGCCAATATTGCGCGCCCATTCCAGCGTCTTAATGTAGTCTTCAACGCACAGCATCGAGGGTGTGTTGATGGTTTCGCCGCGAAAAATACCGTCGATCAGTTCCCCGGCTTTGGTCAACCGGAATATCTTTGGCAACGGCCAGGGCGGTGAATAGGTCTTCAGGCGCTCAACGGCACGAGGCGACAGGATCAGCATGCCGTGGGCGGCTTCACCGCCGAGCACCTTTTGCCAGGAATAGGTGACAACATCGAGCTTGGTGAAATCGAGGTCTTGAGCAAATGCGGCGGAAGTTGCATCGCAGATTGTCAAACCGGCCCGATCTGCGGCGATCCAGCCGGCATCAGGTACCCGGACGCCTGATGTTGTGCCGTTCCATGTGAATACGACATCGCGGTTGCAATCGACCGCCGACAAATCGGGCAACTCTCCGTAACCGGCTTCGATCAATCTGGTGTCCGGCAGCTTGAGCTGCTTTACGGCATCTGTGATCCAGCCTTTGCCAAAACTTTCCCAAGCTAGCAAATCAACTCCGCGCTCTCCGAGCAGATTCCACATTGCCAGTTCCACAGCGCCGGTATCGGATGCGGGAACGATGCCAATGAGATGGTCCTCAGGCACTTGCAGGACATCGCGGGTCAGGTCGATGGCAGACTGCAGACGGGACTTGCCCAGGGCCGATCGATGGGATCTGCCGAGCACGGCATTTTCGAGGTTTTGGAGAGCCCAAACAGGTGGTTTGGCACATGGCCCGCTCGAAAAGTTCGGATTGGCTGGGCGCACGGCCGGTTTGGTCAAAGTCATCGATGCTCATCCTTGCAGATGCATGCCCTTCGTTGGGGAAGGGTGTCCCAAGCCGTGTCTCACACAGACGGGCTGCAAAGTCCAGTTTGAAGACCTACTGCGGGGTTGTAGGCGCCCGATTTGTTCTACCTGACAGGGTCAAGGTCATACCAACAGCTCAGTAATAACAATCGGTTGTAGGACAAACGCCTCTGCGACCTTAAGTCGTGGACGGTGCTTGTGTCAGCCTGACGAAGCGCCAGGCCAACAATGTGCCGGTGGTGATTAGGCCGCATGCCAAGCCGAGCCACAGGCCGGTACCGGCGAGTTCCAGCGGAAAAGCCAGCAGGCTACCGCCGCCGATGCCCAGTATCCAATAACCGAAGCCGGCTAACCACAGCGGTACAACGGTATCCTTGATACCGCGCAATGCCCTTGACGCTACGGCCTGCAGGCCATCGAAGACCTGAAAGACAGCAGCGATAATTAGTAAGCGTACTGCGAGCGCTGAAATTTCGGCATAGGCAGGATCATCAGCGCGAATGAATATACGGACGATCTCGTCGGGAAATACCAGCGGAAATACTGTCATTGCAGACAGCGTGCCAATTCCTAATGCCAACCCGAGCACTCCGGCATCCCGGGCCGCACGAAGGTCGTTGCGCCCAACCCCGTGGGCAACACGAACCATTGTCGCTTCGGCCAGGCCAAGTGCGACCACGAACGGGATGGCGATCCAGCCGACAACAATTTCGTAGGTTGCCAGGGTTTTGGCGCCGATCACGCCCGAAAGTATCGACACGGCCATGAAAAGGCCGGCCTCTAAGGCGACCAAACCTGCAACCGGAAGTCCGAGGCGAACAATCTCTGCGCACATTGCGACATTGACCCGCAGGCGATCAAAAAAGATGCCGTAGCCGCGCATGGCGGGTGTTCGATACATATAGGCCAGCAGTGCAAAGAACATCAGCCATGACACGATGGTGGTCGCCCACCCGGCACCGGCAACACCAAGTGCCGGAAAGTCGCCTGCCCCATAAACCAGAGCGATGGTCAACAGGTAATTGAGGGCGACCGCCGATACCGTAATCAGCATAATGATGCCGGTTTTGGCGATGGCAGAAACAAATATGCGCAATACGGAAAACCACAGGACCGGCAAAACGCTGCCGGCCAAAGCGTGCAGGTATGGTTCGGCCAGCTCGATCACCTTGGGGTCCTGATGGGTAAATTCCAGTACAAGGCCGAGGTTCCAGACCACGAGCATTGCTGGAAGCCCCAAGACCAACGACAGTATCATGCCCTGTCGCACTGCATGTCCGGCCTGGTGCTTGTCACCAGCGCCTTCACCTTGGGCAACAAGTACACCGACAATTGACAATAACCCCATCAAGACCACCAGCACCTCGAATGTCAGATGGCCAGCAATTCCGACTGCGGCCAGTTCGAGGTATCCAAGTCGCCCAACGACAATCTTGGTCGTGAGAAACATGGCGAATTCTGCCAGATAAGCGGCAATCAGCGGCAAAGCGATGTGCAGTAGAAGCTTTGTTTCCGCGCGGCGCGAAGCGGTCGACAGGGCGTTTTGTGTGGGGGACATGCAAACAAGCTCAAACAGGATTCTCTGGCCTGCTTACGCGGCGCAGAAGGCCATCTGTAACCGAGCCACTGCAAAGGCGTGAGCAATTTCACGCCGGTCCAGGATTGTATTCGACTGAACAGCCAAAACAAACAACTGATCTGATCGCCTTCAATGAATTAGCAAGTCAATCAAGCTTGAGGTCGAATCAATCTGAAACGATCGTTCGTCATGTGCCGGATCGATTGGTACAAGGTCGGGAGTTGCTGATTATGATGCCGAAAGCATCCGCCGGGCGTCGGCTTTGGTTGCTATCGCCCGGCGCAGTAATAAGTGCGTTTACGCAGCCTTTTCGGCCTCATCGGTCGTCTCAGGGTCCTTGGCGGCACGGCTGGACGAGTTCTCCAATACGGTTTCGATCTCGGAAATTGCGGATGCCTCGTCATATTTGTTGACGGCAGCGATCTCACGGGCCATGCGATCAAGCGCAGCTTCATAAAGTTGACGCTCGGAGTAGGACTGTTCCGGTTGACGTTCGGAGCGATAAAGGTCGCGTACCACTTCAGCGACTAGGATCAGGTCGCCTGAATTGATCTTCGCTTCGTATTCCTGCGCCCGGCGCGACCACATGGTGCGCTTGACGCGGGCGCGGCCCTTTAGAACCTTCAAGGCCTGCTCAACGAGCACCTTTTCAGACAGCTTGCGCATGCCGACGGCTTCTGACTTGCTGGTTGGAACGCGCAGACGCATCTTCTCCTTGTCGAAGTCAATAACGTACAGTTCAAGGCTCGCCCCGGCGATTTCCTGCTCTTCGATGTCGACGATCTTGCCAACACCATGTGCGGGATAAACCACATACTCGTTGGTCTTAAACTTAAGCTTTTTAGTGGTGGTCTTCTTGTCGCCCGCCATGCTTCTTACTACCTCGCCAGTATTTTCACTTGTCTTATGCAAGATGCCCTACAAAACTGTCCGGCAAGCTGCGCTTGCCATCAAAACCAGACCGTCATGTACAACGTTGCAGTGTCATCCTTGCGCAGCGCCTGTCTTTTTGCCGAGCCGGTACCGAACTGTCAGCCAGCCCGGCTGCCTGGTCAAAATCGATTGCAGTTTCACAAAGGCGAAAAAAATGCCGAGCTTTTCCAGCTCGGATTCCCACAAAGTTAAAAGCGCTACATCGACATCACATATAGCACAAGTTTAACGAATTTTAAAGGGTCTGAAGCTCGAAAGTGTTTGAATTGCAACAAAAATTGTCGCAGCTCGCAAATATGGTAAACGGGATCGTAGCAGGCTCGGCAGAAGTTTACCGCAAGTTTCTGCGGCTATATTCCAGCGCCTATTGCGTGCGTTTCCCCAGACAGTCAGTCGCCTTCTCCAGGATCGGCAGAGAAATACTTCTCGAATTTGCCATCGACGCCGACAAATTCTTCCGAATCGGCCGGAGGATCTTTCTTCATCGTGATGTTGGGCCAAATGCTGGCGTATTCGGAGTTTAGCTCTAGCCATTTTTCCAAGCCTGGTTCGGTATCCGGCTTGATCGCATCAACCGGGCATTCCGGCTCGCAAACGCCGCAGTCTATGCATTCATCCGGATGGATCACCAACATGTTTTCGCCCTCGTAGAAGCAGTCCACCGGGCAGACTTCGACACAGTCCATCAGCTTGCATCTGATGCAGTTGTCATTGACGATATAGGTCATGAAAAATTCAAACTCTTCATTGCGAGTGCAGCACCAACTTATTCAGCCTGCAAACTTTGCAAAACACGAACGCAGCCGTATAGCAAGCCGGTATCGGTTACGCACCCTCTTTTTCATCGCCAAGCGTTGATTGTTCGCAGCCGTTTTGCAAGGCGATGTCATAAAGTTGACCAGCTTCGCCGGCCGGGCCGCGCCGCTTGGCGGTTGCCTTGACTTTGACTACATGGAGGTTATCCGCATACATGAATGTCACGACGTCGCCGGGCCTAATTTGGTACCCTGGTTTTGCGATCTTTGCACGATTGACCCGCACTGTGCCGGCCTCGATGAGACGCTGGGCGAGTGATCTCGACTTTATCAGGCGCGAATGCCAGAGCCACTGGTCGATTCGCTGGGTTTCAGCAGACGTTTCAAGGTTCATTTTGAGTCTTCAGGGCGCGAATACATACTGTTTGTGCGGGTCGCCGGATAGTCATGGTTTTTCGGTCAGTTCCGTCTTGAGCGATCTGAGAACGGCAAACGGGGAATCGACGGGATCGACTTTCGGTTTGGGTCTTTTGGCCGACTTCTTTGGTGGATGCTGCTTACCTGTCTTGCCTGTCGAGCGACGCTGCGGTGTGCCGCTGTGCGCCTTAGACGGCCTGCGTTGGCGGCGAAACGGACCAGTGTCCTTGGGCCACCATACCTCGAGAATCTGTGGTTCGTCGGGATCTGTGGCAACGGGTCCGGCATCTTGTCCGTCGTCCGTGATTCGTTGGGGCGCCTCTTTCGCATGATCGCCGATTTCGGTTTGCGTGCGCGTCTCGCCAGCATCGGCCTGATCCGCCGCCGATCTTTCTGTCTGCGGATCGAGACCCTCTTTGGCGGAATCGTGCACCGGCGGCATCCTGCGTTGTTCTGCCCGATATCCGAGCGAAACCAAGATTGCGGAAAACTCACTACCAGAGCAGCCAACCAGAGACATCATATCGGGAATTACCGCAAATCCGCCGCCCTCGATCGAGCCCTGAGGGCGTTCGTCACCGTCAAACCGCGGGCGCCAGAATACCCGGTCACGTATCATGTCGGCGAGTCTTTCCAGCATGTCGATGCGCACCACCCGATCGTGGCAGATTCGGAACCCGGCCGTGCGATAGAATCCTTTTGGTGTAGACCGGTCAAAACCCGCAGAGGTCAGACCATTACCGGGGATCGGGGGTGGACCGGACGATAATCCGGCCTCGTTGCCCGGTTGCTTCAACGCCCACAGCATCAGCCGCAATTCTGTCGCAGCCGGTTTGAGCAAGGCTGGCATGAAGATATGAAATGCGCCGAAGCGAACGCCAAACTTGCGCAATGAAGCCCGCTCATCCTGGCTCAGTGATTTGACCTCTTCGGCGATATCGTCGCGTGCTATGACGGCAAAGTTCTCAACCAACCGGTAGGCGATCCCGCGGGAGACTCCAGAAAGGTCGTCGGCTTCCGTCAACCCGACAAGCGGTTCGAGGATGCTTGATATATGCCTGTGCAAGAACTTCCGCATACGCAGCTGGATACTATCGTGGTCGGTTGCCGAAAGCTGATCATCGGCGACCACGCTGATCTCTGGTTTGAGCGGAGATGCGCCGGCACGCAGTCTGCCGACGGCTGCGCCGTGCCAAACGATTGTCGCTCCGTCGCCAATACTGAAGTCGGGGTCTGGTGCCGCGGTCAGCGACTGCGCCCGGGCCTGCAACTCCTCGGCAACGGCCTTCAATGCAGCTGCCCGCATTGCCTTGCCGGCACTGCCATCAGTGGCGTCGGACTGAAAACATAGACCGGTCATGTGTCCGACCCGTTCACCTTCGACAAGTACGGCACCGTCTTGCTCTACTGAGGACATAATCTCTTCTTTCTGGTGCA
>JAEKFU010000671.1 GCA_016522385.1 Pseudomonadota bacterium | reverse complement strand
CAGTGGAATTGTTGGGCGGTAATGCTTTGTGGTCCAAGCTCAGCTGAGCCTAGAGCGTGCGTATTTCATATGGAACCATTTGATGGTCCAAGCGATGTGGGTCATCGGTCAAGTTCGGTGACGACGTCCGATGGCCGGATTTGGGCCACCGAAGGGCGTGTTTGTGCGCCCGCTGGACGTCGTTATGCTCCGCTTGTGGTCAACCAGACCACGGCGCCAAGCATGCCTAGCCAGCAGACGCAGGAACGCGGTCAAATAATTCCATGTGAAAGAGACACGCTCCTAGGCCGTTGCCTGGGCCTGTGAGTCGGCCAATCGCTTTTGGTACATTGCGGCAAAATCGATCGGATCAAGCATCAGCGGCGGAAAACCGCCATTGCGTGTCGCATCGGCTAATATCTGCCGCGCAAAAGGGAAGATCATGCGCGGGCACTCAACCAGGATTACCGGGTGAATTGCCTGCTCGGGCAAATTCTCCAACCTGAAAATGCCGGCATACAGAAGCTCAGCGGCAAACACCGCCTTGCCTTCGTGCATGGCTTTGGCATCAAGATGCAGTTCCACCTCATAGTCGGTCGGCGCCAGGTTCTTGGCGTTCACATTGACGGAAATGTTGATCTCCGGCGCGCCCTGCTGGATGCCCAGCGATGCCGGCGCATTCGGGTTCTCAAACGAGAAATCCTTTAAATATTGTCCGAGAATCTTCATCGAAGGTGCCGCATCGGGCGCTCCCCCGGGTGCCGGGGCAGGTGCGACTCCGGTTTCGGCGGCTTTTGCTTTCGAGCCGGACCCGTTCTTTTTCGGTGCAGATTTACTGCCTGGTTTCTTTGCAGCTGTCTTCGTCGATTTGGCCATGTTGTCTCCGCCTGACAATCCTTATCTGCCGACAGTGGGACCGCCAGCGACGTTAATGATTTGATAACGTTTCGCTAACACGTAAAGCCATACCGGGCAAGATCACCTGTCGGTTTCGTTGATGCGCTTCCACGGTGAATTTGTTTGGCGGGGTTTTTCCGCAGTTTCGGATTCGTCCAGCTCTACCGCTTCACCTTCGATCACGACATCGAAGGCTTGTGCGTCATCGGACCATGTTTGTCCGCGCGGTTGACCAGTATGGCCAGTATGGCCAGTATGGCCAGTATGACCAGGCCGCAGCACGGTTACGTCCATGTTATCCCTTATCCAGGCCCACAACTTGCCAGCAATCAACAACCTGAGTGAGGGCACAAGGAACAGAAATCCGATCGTATCAGTGACAAATCCTGGAGTGAGCAGCAGTAGACCGGCAGCAAGGATGAAGACACCATGTACTACCGCGGTGACCGGAACTTCGTTGCGCGCGCTTTGCTTGCGCGCATCGTTCAGGACCTTAAATCCCTGCTGACGCACCAGAAAAGCGCCAATGATGGCCGTCAGCACTATCGATCCAAGCGTCGGCAAAAGGCCGATCAGCGACCCGACCTGGATAAATGCGGCAATCTCCAGGATCGGAATGACGACAAAAAGAATGAACAATATCAAGCGCAAAGGGTCACCTCACATTCATCGCGCAAGAGCGGCGCACCGTCACTAAATACACATTATGTCGCGCCATTGTTTGGACTCTCGTGATGCCTCATATATATGTTATGACATATGCGCTATCACAACCACCGCCGTGTACGGTCGAGATAGTTGCTTTTATTTTCGCCAACAGCCTTAAATTGAAAGAGTGATGAGCGAGGCTTTCGATCCATTTAACATTATTCTGCTCGCAGTCGCAGTTGTTGTGATTCTCCGCTTGCGCAGTGTTCTGGGCACGCGCACTGGTCATGAACGGCGCTACGATCCATTCTCAACGACGCCGTCTTCAGAAGCTGAAAAGCGCGAAGACAATGTCATTGCCTTGCCGGGTCAAGAGGCCGAAGTCAGACATGGCCAGGAGGACGATGAGGTAGAGCCCGTCTGGGCTGGTTATGCTGAGGAGGGCTCTGCCCTTGCCAGGGGGTTGCAGGAAATCGCCGATGCAGATGACAGTTTTGCTCCTGGTGAATTTCTCGAAGGCGCGAAAATCGCTTATGAAATGGTGGTTACGGCATTTGCTGAGTCCGACAAGAAAACGCTCAAAAACCTTTTGACGGGTGAGGTCTACAAGGGTTTTGCCAGCGCCATTGATCAGCGTGTCGCCGACGGGGAGACCCTGGAGTATCAGTTTGTCGGCATCGATCAGGCTGACCTCGTTGGCAGCGCTATGAACCGCCGTAAGGCCATGGTAACCGTCAAGTTCGTCAGTGAAATGATTTCGGCCACCCACAACGCGGATGGTCAGATCATCGATGGCGACCCCAAACAGGTTCGCGAAGTGACCGAGATTTGGACATTTGAACGAGACGTGTCTTCGCGCGACCCCAACTGGAAACTTTCAGCCACCGAGGCAACAGACTGACTGCACTGTCACGCACGCTCGTACTGGTCACTAGCTGGTGGGTTGTGCTTTGTTGCACGTCTATGAATGTGCTTAGCCAAAGCAATCTTTCTGTCGTACGATTTGAAAACCTAGCAGGTTGGCAGAATGATGATCACGCCGCTGCATTCGCCAGCTGGTCATTGTCGTGCCGCGAAATTGTGCGCCATGGCCGCAGCTTTCCGAGAAATCCATTGTATGGTGGGCGACGCGAGGACTGGCTTGACCTCTGCAAAGAGACACTCGCGTTCGACAATCTGCCCGACCGGCAAGCAGCTAGAGCGTTCTTTGAACGTCACTTTTTACCGGTTCAAGTACGCGATGCGACGGGTTCTTACGGTTTATTTACCGGATATTTTGAACCCGAAGTCCTTGGTAGCGCCAAACCGTCAGAGGCCTATCACGTACCGATTTATGCCCGGCCCAATGATCTTATTTCGTTCAATGCCGCCCAGCGTAAATCTACAGGCCTCAGATACGGCCGTCTCGTCGATGGCCTGCCGCGGGGCTACCTGACCCGAAAGAGCATTGAAAATGGCGCGCTGGCCGGCAAGGGTCTGGAAATAGTCTGGCTGAAATCCTGGGCTGACGCGTTCTTCATGCACATCCAGGGCTCGGGGCGGGTTCGCCTGCCGGACGGTGGCTTGATGCGCTTGGGCTTCGCGGCAAAGAGCGGTTTGCCCTATACATCAATCGGCGCGCTTTTGGTCCGACAAGGTGCGATGTCGCGTGACCGGGTGTCGATGCAGTCAATTCGTGCTTGGATGTCCGATAACCCTGACGCGGCCCGCGAGCTCATGTGGAAGAATGAGTCCTTCATCTTTTTCCGCAAGCTTGTCCTCGACAATCCGCAACTTGGTCCACTTGGCGCTCAACAAGTGCAACTGACCCCTTTGCGCAGTCTTGCGGTTGATCGCCGGTACTGGGCGTTCGGCACGCCATTGTGGGTGGAAACCAATTTGCCTGGCACTACCGGTGATGTCGGCGAGAGCTTTCATCATTTGATGATTGCCCAGGACACGGGCTCCGCCATCAAAAAGCGGGTCCGCGGCGACATATTCTTTGGTGCTGGCGAAATTGCGGCCCGAATGGCAGGGCATATGAAAAATCCGGGCAGACTGTTTGCATTGCTGCCCAAACCAGTAGCCCGCCGGCTCGGCTTGCAGAAATAGTCAGATGGCTCGCAAACGTTCTCTCAAACCAACCGCGGCGCGTCAGCCAATTGTTCAGGATTTTGACTTGTGGACCCGGTTGAAACAAACCGTTACCCCGCTCGATCCTAAAAGGATTGATGATGATCACTGGCCAAATACCGCCGCGCCCGCGACGACAGACAAGCCTGCCCCGACAAGACGATCACCAAAAGACCCATCTCGGCCTGTTGAAATCGCTGCAAAACCGCCGGTATCCGCATTGCCGCTGGTTACACCGGCGCTAACCGGTCTTGACCGGCGCACCAGCCAGCGGCTGGCCCGCGGTCAGGTCGAAGTCGATGCCCGCATTGATTTGCATGGCGAGAGCGTTGAAACGGCGCGGGCCAAACTGAAAGACTTTCTCATCAATTCTCGCGCTCGAGGCGCCCGCATCGTCTTGGTGATCACCGGCAAGGGCTCATCGGAATTCGCCAACCACACCTTGCATGGCAGAACGCATTTTCACGCGCCCGAGCGCCAGGGCAGGCTGCGCCGCATGGCCACCCTATGGTTTCACGACGCTGAATTCAGCCACCTCATTTCCGGCTTTCAACCAGCCCATCCCAAACATGGCGGTGGAGGCGCGTTCTATGTTCGGATGCGTCGCGCCGACCGCGCGCGCAAATCGCAATGACGCCGTTCGGTGCAAGGATGCGCAAGCTGCGGTCTGAAAAGGGCGTGACGCAAAGGGATATGGCCAAGTCAATTGGCGTTTCGAGCGCCTATCTGTCGGCGCTTGAACACGGCAAACGTGGTCGACCGAGTTGGTATCTGATCCAGAGGATTATCAACTACTTCAATGTCATATGGGATGATGCAGATCAGATCATCGCGCTAGCTCACATGTCGCACCCGCGCATAACGATCGACACATCCGGCCTGTCGCCGAAAGCCACCGCACTTGCCAACCAATTGGCCGACCAGATCGCCGAACTGCGCGAAGAACAGTTGGATCAGCTGTTGAAATCACTTGCCGACGCACGCCGCAAGTATTGACCGAGATGACTATAAGATAAATTTTGACAGATCGGTATCGCGCGCCAAGTCGCCGATGTTCTCCTCGACATAGGCGGCATCGATTACCAGCGTATCACCGCCGCAATCGGTGGCCGTGAAGCTGATCTCGTCGAGTACTCGCTCCATCACCGTGTGCAACCGCCGTGCACCAATATTCTCAACCGAAGCGTTGATTTCCGCAGCAATGGATGCCAGAGCCTCGACACCGTCCTCAGTAAAGTCTAGCGTCACATCTTCGGTCGACATCAATGCTCGGTATTGCTTGATTAGACTGGCTTCTGGTTCGGTTAGAATGCGGCGGAAGTCATTCTTGTCCAGCGCCCGCAACTCTACTCGGATCGGCAGTCTGCCCTGCAATTCGGGCAGAAGGTCTGATGGTTTGGCGACATGGAAAGCGCCGGATGCAATGAACAGGATATGGTCTGTCTTGACCGCCCCATATTTGGTACTCACGGTTGTACCTTCAATAAGCGGCAGCAAGTCGCGCTGAACACCTTCCCGGCTGACATCGCCCCCCTGGCGCTCGGTGCGCGCACAGATTTTGTCAATCTCATCAAGAAAAACGATACCGTTATTCTCGACTGTGTCGATCGCTTCGTGAATAACCTGATCCTCATCTAACAGCTTGTCGCTTTCCTCGGCGATCAGCACCTCATGGCTCGCCTTCACAGACATGCGCTTCGTCTTGGTGCGCTGGCCGAAGGCCTTGCCGAACATGTCCGACAAGTTGACCATGCCAACAGATGAACCCGGCATGCCGGGAATTTCGAGCGACGGCATCGCCGAACCGGTATCCGCAACCTCGATCTCGATTTCCTTGTCATCGAGCTCGCCCGAACGCAGCTTCTTTACAAAGCTCTCGCGCGTCGACGCTGAAGAATTTGCGCCAACCAAAGCATCAAGCACGCGATTTTCGGCATTGATATGCGCCTGTGCTTCAACTTCCTTTCGCCGCAACTCACGCACCAGCGAAATGCCCGCCTCGACGAGATCGCGAATCATCTGCTCGACGTCGCGGCCAACATAACCAACCTCGGTGAACTTGGTTGCCTCCACTTTGATGAACGGTGCATTGGCCAGGCGCGCCAGGCGGCGGGCAATCTCCGTCTTGCCAACACCAGTCGGGCCGATCATGAGTATATTCTTCGGCATGACCTCTTCGCGCAGTGTATCGTCAAGCTTCTTGCGCCGCCATCGATTGCGCAGGGCAATGGCAACGGCACGTTTTGCATCCTTTTGGCCGATGATGTGCCTGTCGAGTTCGGATACAATCTCTCGGGGAGAAAAGTCAGTCATGGGGGTCCTTTATGTCGGGATCCGAGTTGTCAGCTTTTCAGCGTTTCCACGACGAACTGATCGTTGGTGTAAACGCAGATCTCTGAGGCAATAGTCATGGCCTTTCTGGCGATCTCTTCGGCATCCAGGTCCATGTCGACGAGCGCCCGCGCTGCGGCGAGAGCGTAGCTACCGCCCGATCCGATGCCGATCACACCACGTTCGGGCTCCAGCACGTCGCCTGTGCCTGTCAGAACGAGGGAAACTGTTCGGTCAGCAACGATCATCATCGCCTCCAAGCGACGCAGATATCTATCGGTGCGCCAGTCCTTGGCGAGCTCGACGCAAGCCCGCGTCAACTGGCTAGGATACTGTTCAAGCTTTGCTTCCAGTCGCTCGAACAGTGTCATGGCATCTGCCGTTGCTCCAGCAAAACCGGCGACGACATCACCACCGGCCAAAGGTCGCACCTTGCGGGCATTGGATTTGATCACCGTGTTCGACAACGACACCTGTCCGTCGCCCGCCACGACCACTGTATCGCCCTTGCGTACGGTAAGGATCGTTGTGCCGTGCCACTGCTGTGGCTCGCAGTTTTTTTGCATGTCAATTCCAATAGCGGTTTCGATCCGACACATTTAGGCACGGTTCACCGAAATGAAAAGACCTCAAATCATTGCCACGGTTAACCGCGCAAGTGGAGAGTTGGCGCAACGCCGGTCAACCTGCTAAAAGACGCTGCGCTTAAAATGACATCATCGGACAAGCGCACGGAGTAACTCAGAATGCGCACCGGAAAGATCAGCCGGAAGACCAATGAGACCGATATTGCCGTCGAGCTATGCCTCGACGGAACCGGGACTTATGACGTCGAAACAGGCATCGGCTTTCTCGATCATATGCTCGAACAGCTCGCCAAGCATGCGCTTTTTGACCTAAAAGTCCACGCTTCGGGCGATTTGCACATCGATATGCACCACACCACCGAAGATACAGGTATCGCGATTGGCCAGGCCATGGCGACGGCGCTTGGCGAACGCCGCGGCATCACACGCTATGCCAGTTTCCATCTGCCGATGGACGAGGCGCTCACTCGGGTTGCGCTTGATCTGTCCGGCCGACCCTACCTGATTTGGCAGGTGGATTTTCCAACACCCAAGGTCGGTGATATGGACACCGAGCTGTTTCGTGAGTGGTTCCAGGCCTTTGCCCAGAATTCCGGCATCACGCTGCACGTCGCAAGTCTCTATGGAGACAACGCTCACCATATTGCCGAGACTTGCTACAAGGCCTTGGCGCGCGCCCTGCGTCAGGCGGTCGAAATCGATCCTCGCCAACCCGATACCATTCCGTCAACCAAGGGAACGCTACAAGGCTAACCAGGCCGCGTTGGCAGTGCCATACTATGAAAATCTACTCGGTTCATTATCGCCAGGAAGCCGGCGCCAGCTTGACCGGCCTGGCCGATGGAGCGGTTCTGGTTAAGGAAGGGTTTTCCTGGCCGGCATTTTTTGTGCCGCTCTTTTGGCTGATTTACAAGCGCATGTGGATTGTTCTAGCCGTCTATATTGCAATTCAGATTGTTCTCACCAGCCTGGCGGCACTCATTGGACTACCGGATGGTCCGGTGTTCGTTTGTTCGTTCGCATTGAGTGTGATTATCGGCTTTGAAGGCAACAATTTGCTCCGCTGGACGCTAGAGAGAAATCGATTCAGGCAACAGGCAGTTGTCGCCGGCAAAGATCTGGCCGAGGCCGAGCAGCGCTTTTTCGTCAACGCCGAACAGCAACTTCAAGGCCGAAAGTCTGCAGGGGTACCGGTGTGATCGTTGCCATTGTCGATTATGGATCCGGCAACTTGCGCTCGGCCCAAAAGGCATTTCAGCGCTCTGCCGCAGAAAGCGGTATAGCCGCTGATATTCGCGTTACCAGCGATCCCGATATTGTCAATCAGGCCGAGCGGATCGTCCTACCAGGTGTCGGCTCGTTCCGCGATTGCCGCGATGGATTGATGGCCGTTGCAGGGATGTGGCAGGCTGTCTCCGGGCGAATTGCTACTGGGCGACCCTTTTTGGGGATCTGTGTTGGCATGCAACTGATGGCCGATCGCGGCTTGGAACATGGCGAGACCCCGGGTTTCGGCTGGATTGCCGGCGAGGTCGATCGGATCACGCCGGACGATCCGACGCTCAAGATTCCGCATATGGGCTGGAACACTCTCGATCTGAACCGACCGCACGCGCTGCTTGACGGGGTCGAACTGGGGCCGGATGGATTGCACGCCTATTTTGTGCACTCTTATCATCTAATGGCAGCAAGCGACGACAATGTCGTTGCAACCTGCGACTATGGCGGGCCGGTAACGGCAATGGTGGCAAAGGACAATATTGCTGGAACGCAGTTTCACCCTGAAAAAAGCCAGAAGCTGGGCCTTGCCCTAATTGGCAATTTTCTCAAATGGCGGCCGTGAGGGAGAAATCCAGTGATACTTTTCCCTGCGATTGATCTGAAAGACGGCCAGTGCGTGCGCCTGGAGCTAGGTGACATGGACAGGGCCACGATTTTCAATGATGACCCGGCCGGACAAGCTCGCCAGTTCGCCGGGCAGGGGTTTGAATGGTTGCATCTGGTCGACCTGAACGGTGCCTTTGCTGGCCGGCCGGTCAACGCCGAAGCCGTCGACCGTATATTGGCGGCCGTCGATATTCCGGTGCAGCTGGGTGGCGGCATCCGCGATATGGCGACCATCGAAATGTGGTTGGCACGCGGTATTCACCGCGTAATTCTGGGAACCGTAGCCGTGCGTGATCCCGACCTTGTGCGGCATGCATGCAAGGCCTTTCCTGGGCAAGTCGTGATTGGTATTGATGCCAAGGCCGGCAAAGTAGCGATTGAGGGTTGGGCGAAGACGTCCGAGCTGACAGCGATTGACCTGGCCGAAAAATTCGAGGATATCGGCGTGGCTGCGATTATCTATACCGATATCGACCGGGACGGGGTTTTCAAGGGCATCAATGTCGCCGCGACGCTGGCATTGGCTGAAGCCACCTCCGTTCCGGTTATTGCCAGTGGCGGCCTAGCATCAATCGACGATGTCGCCCGTCTGCTCGAACCAGATTGTGATATCTTGGAAGGTGTTATATCCGGTCGTGCACTATATGATGGTCGCCTAGATGCAGCCCAAGCCTTGGCCTTGATCAAGACCGCCAAAGGATGATATCGCGATGCTGAAGGCCCGGGTGATCCCCTGTCTCGACGTGAAAGACGGTCGCGTCGTCAAGGGTGTCAATTTCGTCGACCTGCGCGATGCCGGTGATCCCGTCGAGATCGCCAAGGCCTATGATGCGGCCGGCGCCGATGAGCTTTGTTTTCTCGACATTACCGCCAGTCATGAAAATCGCGGCATCATTCTTGATGTGGTGCGCCAGACCGCCGAGCAGTGCTTCATGCCGCTGACCGTCGGTGGCGGCGTGCGTACAACCGAAGACATTCGCCGACTGCTACTGGCCGGCGCCGACAAGGTCTCGATCAACACCGCAGCCGTCGCCGACCGGACGTTTGTGCGTCAGGCAGCTGAAAAGTTCGGCAGCCAGTGCATTGTCGTCGCCATTGATGCAAAGAAGGTATCCGAGCCAACAGCCGCTGACCGGTGGGAGATTTTCACCCATGGTGGGCGCAATCCCACCGGAATTGATGCGATCGAATTTGCTAAGGACGTTGTTGATCTGGGCGCCGGTGAAATTCTACTCACCTCGATGGACCGTGATGGCACAGGCGATGGTTTTGACATTGCGCTGACCCGAGCCATTGCCGATGCCGTGCCGGTGCCGGTAATTGCCAGCGGTGGTGTCGGCAATCTCGATCATATGGCAGAAGGCGTCCTGGCAGGTGGCGCTGCCGCCGTTTTGGCTGCATCGATATTCCATTTCGGCACGTACACAATTACACAGGCAAAACATCATATGGCTGCACGCGGTGTGGCTGTGCGGCTTGATCAGGTTCCAGTGGAATGAGCATGACGGAAAAACATCGCCTGGAGGTTCTGGCCTCGCTCGCCGATACGATCGCGGCGCGACAGGCTTCTCCAGCCGCCGACTCCTATACAGCCAAGCTGCTGTCAGACGGTGTCGAGAAGTGCGCCAAGAAATTCGGCGAGGAAGCGATTGAAACGGCCCTTGCATCGATGACCGGCGACCAGGTTCACATCACCAGCGAAACCGCCGACGTACTTTATCACCTACTGGTATTGCTGGCCGCGTGTGATGTGCCGCTAAGCGGTGTCATGGTCGAGCTCGAGCGGCGCTTCGGCCTCAGCGGGCTGGAAGAAAAGGCGGGCCGCAGACCCTAGACCGGCAGCACACTTGATGGATCAGCAGACTACAGAGCTCTCTCCTTATCGCACCTTCAGCCGCAGCGAGTGGGCAGCGTTGCGTGCCGACACGCCGTTGACCTTGACTGCCGCGGAACTGGAAGAAATGCGCGGCCTCAACGATCGGGTCAACATGGACGAAGTCGTGGCGATTTATCTACCACTCTCGCGCCTGCTCAATCTTTATGTCGCTGCGCGCCAGGAACTGTTCAGCGCCACACAGCAGTTTCTCGGCGGCAATCACAAGAATGTGCCCTACATCATCGGCATGGCGGGTAGTGTTGCCGTCGGCAAGAGTACCACGGCGCGCATTCTACAAAGTCTGCTGGCCCGTTGGCCGAACCATCCCAAAGTTGATCTGGTGCCGACAGATGGGTTCCTGCTGCCAAATGCGACACTCGAACGTGAAGGCCTGATGAACCGCAAAGGCTTTCCCGAAAGCTATGACCTTCCGCAGTTGCTGCGTTTCCTGTCGAACATCAAGGCCGGCAAGAGCAATGTGTTCGCGCCGGTTTATTCACACCTGTCCTATGATGTCATCCCAGACAAGACGATCACCATCGATCGGCCGGACATTTTGATCGTTGAAGGCCTCAACGTACTTCAGACTGGCAAGCCGCCGCGCGATGGCAAGGCGATCCCTTACGTCTCAGATTATTTCGATGTATCGATCTATATCGATGCGGATGAGGAAGTCCTGCGCACTTGGTATATCGATCGGTTTTTCTCGCTGCGCGAGACTGCGTTCCAGGACCCTCGCTCCTACTTTCATCGCTATGCGACATTGAGCGACAGCGAAACGCGCCAGACCGCCAACCGGATCTGGGAGACCATCAACCTGCTCAACTTACGTGAAAACGTTCTGCCGACCCGCCAGCGTGCCGATCTCATTCTCCACAAAGGCGCCGACCACATAATCAACGCCGTGGACATGCGGAAAATCTAGCGGGCCGAATTTAACATGTAACCTGTCGTGGATGTTACGCCGAACGGCCTGCTTGGGACTCTAGAGCGTGTCTTTCTCAAACGTTCCATATGGGAAAGACATGCTCAAGTGAGACAAGTAAGCGACTTTTTACCAACTTCAGGCCGCAGCGTCTTTCGGCTGAACCTCGGCCGTATAGTCATTCATCAACGTCTTAGTGATGTCGCCGACCGAAAATTTATATGGGCCGATCTCCGACACCGGGGTCACTTCCGCTGCCGTACCGACAATAAAGCACTGTTCAAATTCGGTCATCTCGTCCGGCATGATCGTTCGTTCGGTGACCTTGATCTGCCGTTCACGCGCCAGTCCGATTACCGTTTGGCGTGTGATGCCATTCAGGAAGCAGTCCGGCGTCGGCGTGTGTAGTTCGCCGTCCCGGACGAAAAATACATTGGCGCCGGTTGCTTCGGCTACATGGCCGCGCCAGTCGAGCATCATTGCATCTGCATAGCCTTTGCGCTCCGCGGCATGCTTGGACAATGTACAGATCATATAGAGGCCAACGGCCTTGGCATGGCACGGTGCCGTCTGCGGATTCGGCCGACGCCATTCGGACAGATCGAGACGGATGCCTTTCAAGCGCTCCTCTGGATCGAAATAGGCCGGCCATTCCCAAACCGCAATTGCAACGTTGATTTTCGTCTGCTGCGCCGAAACCCCCATCATTTCCGATCCGCGCCAGGCGATTGGACGAATGTAAGCGTCCTTGAGGCCTTGCCGGACCAGCGTCTCACGGCAAGCATCGTCGATTTCGGCCACGGTGAAGGGAATTTCCATATCAAGCAGTTCAGCTGACTTGAAAAGCCTTTCGGTGTGTTCGGTCAGCTTGAAGATCTCGCCGCCATAAGCGCGCTCACCCTCAAACACACCAGAGGCATAATGCAGGCCATGCGACAGCACGTGCAGCTTGGCGTCGGCCCAGTCCACGAACTCTCCGTTCATCCAGATGACACCTTCGCGTTGGTCGAAAGGTAACATGGACATGGCGTTTCTCCTTCAAACAGCTGAAAATCGAACGCGCAGCTGCGTCATCATCCGACTTGCACATCTGCCAATAAACCGACAAACAGGATTGAATTTGGTATCAACGACGGTAAAATATGTCAATATGACTGACATAATTTTAGAACCAACGAACAAGACACCGCGGACAACCGATGATTTCGTGGCAGGCTACGGCAAGGACGCCGACGTTGTTGCCCTGATCGAGCTTTTGTTCTTTGCCTATCGCGATTTCGTCTCCGATCCCGATCAGATTCTCGATGAATTCGGTTTTGGCCGTGCGCATCATCGGGTGGTTCATTTTGTTGGACGCAATCCTGGCATGAACGTTGCAGAATTGCTCGACATCCTGCGCATTACGAAACAGAGTTTGAGCCGGGTGCTTCGTGAGCTGATCGACAAGGGGTTCGTCTACCAACGCGAAGGCGCTCGGGACCGTCGGCAAAGACTGCTTTATTTGACCGAAACGGGCCGGCAATTACATGAGCGCCTGATCACACCGCAGATAACGCGTTTTGAGGCAGCTCTTAAGGCTTGCGGCCCGGACTCGTCCCGCGCATTTCGCAAAGCGCTCTTTGAAATGATTGATCCCGGCGACCGGCAGCATGTGTTGGGTTTGATTGGTAATGCAGAACCTGAATGAGGGATGATCTACCACATATCCTGGTTGTCGATGACGACACGCGGATAAGGGAGCTTCTACGCACTTATCTGCGTGACAACGGCTTTTGGGTGTCGGTTGCTGCCAATGCCGAACAAGCCCGCGAAAAGATGTCTGCGCTCCAGTTCGACCTATTGATCCTCGACGTCATGATGCCGGGCGAAAGCGGTGTCGAGCTGACTCAGGCATTGCGAGCCGGCACTAACAACATTCCCATACTCATGCTCTCTGCGCTGTCGCACAGTGATGACAGGATCGCCGGGTTGGCCTCCGGCAGCGACGATTATCTGGCCAAGCCGTTTGAGCCGACTGAATTGCTGTTGCGGATACAGAATATTCTCAAGCGCCATGAACCCGCGGCCGGTCCCAGCGACGTGACTTTCGGTGCCTGCGCGTTCAATTTGAAGCGTGGTGAGTTGAAGCGCGATGGAAATCCGGTGCGTCTTACAACTCGCGAACGCGACCTTTTGCGTATGCTCGCAAGCCGTGCTGGCGATACGGTGCCGCGACAGGAATTGGCCCCGCCTGGAACCGAAGACAGCGCCCGCAGCGTCGACGTTTTGGTCAACCGGTTGCGCGGCAAGATCGAGGAAGACCCCGCACTGCCGGTCCACCTGCAGACTGTGCGCGGCGCCGGCTATACGCTGTACGTAGATTGAAACTTGCCGATTAGAGCGTGCCTTTCTCAAATGGTTCCATATAAGAAAGACACGCTTCTAGTCCAAGACGCATGTCACCGAACAGCGCCAGACCTCAGTAATTTGGGGAGCAACGTAAGTGATGCCAGGATAGGATGGCGGCGTTGCCAGTCGCTTAATTCGACGGCTTGACCGGAATGGCGTGAAATCTTCCAGGCCAAGTAATCCGCACCACCCCTAAATGTGAAAGCCGCCTTGAGCAAGCGCATTACAGACAGCAACTTGCCAACCCGCTGGACGCGAGCCCAGTCGGCTTCTCGAGCACACTGTCGGTTGTTCCAGTCTTCACCCAGGACCACATCCGTAATGGCTGTATAGTAGCTCCGGTTGTCCTCAGCGATCCGCCGCGCTCGCTCAGGCGGTTCTGAGCGTATTTCGCTCTCATATGTAGCTGCAAACCCGCGCGCCCATAGATCGACCGCCTCGTCTTCGGGTTCCGCAAGCGGTGCAATATTCGCTAACATGGTACGCACGGCTGTTGAAAGCGCTGCCAACACCCGGCTACGCGTCTCTTCGTCACGGCAATAGGCCAGGGCGACGGGTTGCGCAAATCGCGCCCAGAAATAGGGGTTTTGAGTTCGATGGGAGACTCTGCTCTCAAACCGCTGCAGTGTCACCGCGGCGTACTTGGCGCGATAGGTGACACCCCAAATCGTTTCCTGGGCATAATAGACATTCGGTGGCAGGGTCCAGCACAGCCACCGACTTAGCGGATTGTTGGAAATCGCGGCGGCACTGTCACTCAAGACGTAATAGTCAATCAGACTGTCAGTCGGTGGCGTGCCGCGCAGACACGAGCCGTATACGAGCACTGCCGCGACGCCCGATCCATGACGTCCGCGGATGGCGTCCGCTAGTTGCATTGCAACCTGAGGGACCTGGCGCTTAAGGCTACTGGAAATTATTGTAGTCAGTGGATTTGTAGCCATAGTCATCAGCGGCAAACGTAGGTGAACTCTTCACCCGTTTCGATACGCATTGGTTGAGTGGCAGGCGGGTCGAAGAATTCACCGTCGATGACAAACGGACAATCCGTTTCGATCGTGATCAGATTAGCGCTGAAACTATGACAGCCGGCAGGCATGACGCGATCCGGTCGGCCATACATCGAAGTCCACAGCCAGCGCGCAACGTTGGGCGGAGGATAAGGAAACACCGATGCCCGCAAAGCCGCGTTTCTGGAACCCCAGAATGGACGCGACCCCAGAATCAGCTTGTCGAGCGTCGTTGCCAGAAAAAACAATTGATCACCGGTGATCACCGTACCATCGGCAGCTTTCACAGTCATATTGTACGCTTGCGAAATCCGATCGGGATCTTGTGAGTTGGACCCGGCAAACACCGAACGAACGATGGCTGCGGCCAATGTGGCAAAGGTTGCACCGTCACCCCTTAGGCCGGTCTTGTGAACCGCCTGTTGACAGAATACGGTACCGCGCCACAAGGCGCCGGTGCCCAGAAACATGCCGTGCCGTGCCTGTCCGTCTGCCGGATTGGCAACGCGTAGGGTCGCGCGAGTTCTGCGAGTTGTATGTTGCGCGCGATAATCCGCATCCGCAATGATACGCGCTTGCTCTTCCAGGTTCCGGACGCCCAGCCCGATATCGGCAGCTGTCATGTTTGTCGTGCCATGCGGCAACAGGGCGAGGTCAGGCAGCACATCGAAAGGTTTTCGCTCGGCAAGCTCGGTCTGAATCTGCTGGATCGTACCGTCGCCGGAGCTCACGAAAAGTGTTGTCACGCCCAGCCCGGCCAGTTCGTCAAGCGTTACGCCGAGATCTTTGAAATGCTCCAGCACGCGAACATGAACGTCGCCGCCGTTCATCAACTTGGTAGCAAGCGCGGTGCCACGTCCGCGTCGCTTGCCTGACGACGGATTGACAATTAGACCACAACTCATTTCAGCGATGCCGGCACGTTCATCCAAGACTTTAACGGCTCGCCGGTCTGCTTGGCGTGGAACGCCTGGACCAGCTGGACACCGTGCAGAAGCAGGCACACTAACGTCCATGCAGCAACCGCGATCAGACCCCAGCCGGGCCGACCAAATATGGCAAATAGCGTTAGCAGGGCCAGATTGGGATTTCGCCGTGCAGTGATTTGCCTGAAGAGCGTGTCGATGGGCCGCCAGATATGAATCTCCAAACCAAGCCACTTAATCGCAATGCCTTCCATCAGCCGCTGGATAACGTAGCCCACAATGATCACAACCAGAAGCACCCAGAGCGTTTGTTCACTCAAGCTTGTTCCCGCTGCAAATACGCCATAGCTCCACGCGGCATACCAAAACGGTGGGTGGATCAAATCAATACCGTGATCGAATATGTCGCCCCATTTGCTCGACGTTAGTGTCGTGCGGGCCAGTTTGCCGTCCACCGTGTCGAGAAATGTCATCATCCAGGCTGCGGCAAGGCCGATCAGGAAGTAGCCACTGAGAAACAGCCAGAACGCGATTACCATAAACGCGGCGCCGACCGATGTGACCATGTTGGGGCTCACAGATGTGGAAGCCAGCACGCGCGTCACGTGGTAAGCCGGTCGCGGCCAGATATACTTGGTCACGAAATCTGTCGCTCCCTTATAGGTGCCCATAAACATGCGCCATTCCGTGTCGGTTCGGTTCTGCCCGGTGACAACACCGGCGTAGGGTACTTCGCGCTTGCGTAAACCCTTCCAGAATGCGACGCCGAGGTCCCCCGGCGACCGCACCAAGAGCTTCAGTTGATCCGGCGATGGACCCTCGCCCTGCAACAGGTCGATCGCGTCGCCGGCGCTTGATCCTAGTATGGTTATTGCGACCGGCCGGGCACTTTTCGATTCGCCTTCCACCAACAACAGATTTGGCCGTTTGGCAAGGACCGGAATCAGTGGTTGGTCTATCACGGCGTCACTGCGCACGAGAATGATCGGCCCATTGCGCATCTTGGCCTCATCAGGTGATACGGTTTCACTGATTCCGGCGCGCGCAAACTGGCGTTTGAGCCGATCGCTGGTGGTCAGGCCAAACACAACCTCATGGTGATCGCCGACGACACACAGTGCCGGTTCAAAGACCCGTTCACCGACCATTTGTGTCGCCCCGCGCGGCTTCCCGGCAGTTCTTTTCCGAGCGGCTTTTGCCGACCTGGCCCGACTACTCTTTTTTCTAGGAGTTTCGCTCACGGTAGTGTTAGGCCCCGGATGCTCTGATGTCGCAATGAGATAAGATGTTATCGCGTTATCAACGGCGATTGCCGACTAACTAACGGTTTCGGCGCGAAGCATCAAGGTGGCAGCAAGGCCGGCGAACACCAGAACCGGCGTCCATGCCGCCATCCATGGCGGTACAATTCCCAGCTCACCAACCGTCAGGGAAATGCCATCGAATATAAAGAAGCCGAATCCGATTGCCACGCCGATGCCGAGGATCAAGCTAATTCCGCCACCACGGCGATAACGCACGGCCAGCGGCAGACATAGCGCCATCATCAAGATCGACGACAGCAGCAGCGAAACCCGCTTGTGCCACCAGGTTTCGTAAACATGTGCCGGCCTGATGCCAAAACCGGAATTGACTATGAAGTATTCAAGATCATTCAGCGACATTTCTTCTGGGTCCCCTGACCGTGCACCAGCCGCTGCCGGCCGCATCGAGCCGCTGTAAATGAATGTTTTGACCCGGTTCGGGAGTAGGTTCTTTTGGTAATAGATCACCACATCCGACAATTCCCAGCGGCCATTCGTCAAGGCGGCCTTCTTCGCCATGATTTGCTCAATCAGGATGCCCGCCTCGTCGCGCCGGAATATTATGACGTTTTCCAGCTCGGTTGCCTTGGCGTTCGAATCGGCCGCGCGAAGAATGTCGTTGCCAGCACGCATCCAGATCGGATCCTGCTCGCCGATCTTAAGTTGCTTTTTGCCGTAATCGCCGATTCCCCAAGCATGCAGCAGCGGTGCAACCTTGGTTACGGCTTGGTCATTGATGAGAAAATGGATCCCGCCAAGCAAGGCGCCGAGCGGCAACAGCATGATCAAGACTTTCAGAGGCGGTATGCCGGATGCCCACAACGCAACGGTTTCGCTGCGATAGCTCAATTCGATCAATGTCAGCAGCAGGCTCAGCAAAACGCACAGCGCCATGAATGTTGACGCGGCTCCCGGCAACAACAGCAGGGCGTACCTGCCGAGCGAGCTCAACTCGCCATTGTTGATCGCCAGAACATCATCTGCATAGGTAAAGACATCCAGCGTGATGAAGAACGTGCATATGCCAAACAGGATCATGAAGAACCGCAAGATGATCATCCTGGTGAGCATCCAACCGATGGTTTTCATGTCTGGCCACCTAACTTGCCCATGAGGAGATCCCAGCAACGCCCAATCATGTCCGCCATGCGTTCATAGATCGGTTGCATGCGGTCCTTGCGCAGGCGGAAACAGACTGTGACGAAGCGCCAGAGTGCAAACAACGACAGCAAGGTGAATGGTAGCCATGCGGTGATCAAAACCGAAACGCCATTTGCCTTGGTGGCAACCGCCCCCTGTTCGATCACTTCGTGGTATGCCACCAGGATGACCAATGCCACGGCAAACCGGTACGCGCGCTGCCCTCGGCGTGTACCCACTGCGAAGGGTAGGGCCAGGAATGGCAGCATGAATATCGTAGCAGACGATACGAGGCGTTTGTGAAACTCGCCCCGAATGGCATCGATCTCGTCGGCACCGGGTGCACCGTGCAGCCGTGCCCACAGTTCCGGCAGCGTCATCTCCCGGGCATCGATCCCGCGCGGCCGGAAGATAGTCCGGGATATTTTGCCCAGCGGTGTATCAATTCGGACGAAAGTGCCGGAGTTTGCGCTGGGCAATTCCTCAGCTGCGCTGAGATTGGGCCAGCCTTCGAGTTTCAATCGGTGCCCGTTGTTGAGACGCAGAATAGGCCGCGGGTCGCCATCTTGCTCGATCAATGACCCGCCGACTGCGGTCACGGTCTGCGAGCCATTAGGCCCCCGATAATCAAAAAGGAAAATCCGCTCAAACGCGCTGCTGCCGCGTTCCAGCTTATCCAGAATGAACGTCCTCGTGTCGGCCTGCATGAATACGCCTTCTTCCGCAAGGTAGAAAACCTCGACATTCTTCACGGCGTGAAGCACCGCTCGATAGGCGTATCTTGTATGCGACTGCAGCCATCCGAATATAAACAGCGAAAGTAACGCGAGCACCAGCGACAGTGCGATGACCGGCCTCGCCAGTCGATGCATGCCGACACCACCCGCCAGGAAAGCATCAACCTCGCTGTCCTTCGACATCCGGTTGAATCCGAAAAGCATTCCGAGAAACAATGCAGCCGGGATCGCTAGTCCGAGATAGTGCGGCACGAGATAGCCCAATAGCTCAAAGATCACGCCGATCGAGTTCTTCTTGCCCATCGTAACATCGAGCAGCCGCACCAGCCTTTCGGAGAGCAGAACGAGAAGGCCAATCGTCATGGCGACCGCCAGCGGCGCCAGTACGTGACGCATGACGTATCTGTCCACCAGAGGTAAGCGCAAAATGTTCAACACGCCGCTCAAGCATCCTCGTGTTTCGGCCACACTGCTTTGAGAGCCTTTACCAGTGCATCGATCTGCTGTGGTGTCAAATTGACGGCGCCGGTCAGATCGGGCGGGCCCGGCCAACCTGCATCAACATAGACAGTTCCATCGAAGTTCTGTTCCTCAGCGTAACGAGGCAACACATGGAAATGCACATCAGGATCGACCATCATGAGCATCAGGTAATTTATTTTGTCCCATGTCCGGAAAGCTCTTGAAGCGGTCTCGATGTCGGCAATTACAATGCCGAGCTCTTCGAACGCCTCAGGCGATATGCCCGCAAAACTAGTCGCCTTATCCTTGCAGATCAAAACCATAGCACCGAGCGTCGCCTGCGCCGGCCGCAACAAAACGCACCATCGACCGTAGTTCGCGATCAAGGAGTCTGGATATCCGAATTTCAGTTGCGTTGCGTTAGCGATAGTCGTCGTCCGTCAATAATTCTGGCGTCGCCCACCCTTGGTCGGACTGTGCGCCGATCGTCATTCATATTCAAGCTTGAATGGTGTTTCTGGCTTGATTGTATTCGATGCACCATCATAACCGCGCACCTCGACATCGACATGCCAGCGCTGTTCTCGGCGCCGGATTTTATAGAGGTACCAGGCGGCTGCAGGTTTGTGGGCTCTGATGACAGCAGAGGCCGATGGAACGCCAATGATATGTGCTGGACCGTGACTGGTCGGCAACGTTTCGCGCATGTGCTGATGATTGTGACCATGCAGCACCAGCTCCACGCCATCGGCTTGCAGCACTGTTTTCAGTGCCCCTGCATCGGTAAGGGCCTTACGGTCAGCCGCCTGTCCGGGCAGCGGAGGATGATGGATCATCAACACGCGAAAGAAGCCACGTTCACGCAAAGTCCTCAGTACGACCTCGAGCATCTGAATCTGGTCTTGTCCCAGTGTGCCGCTGGCCCGATGCAGTGCAGCCGGCGTTGCAGTGGAAACGCCGATGAGCGCAACGTTACGGCGCTGGCGCACATAGGGAAAGGCCCGACCGGCGCCTTTTTTCAGCTGCAGGTCACCCGCCATGAATTCTTGCCAGTGTGCCAATCCGTGCTGCCAGGACACATCGATATAGGCATCATGATTCCCAGGAACGAAACTAATGCCTTGCGGATCGCCGAACTCCTTGAGCCAACGGCTGCCGCGTTCGAACTCCTGCGGCAAAGAGATATTTGCAAGGTCGCCGGTGACCGCAACGTGATCGATCTGCGCAGCCTTGATGTCGTTGACAATCTGTTGGGCGATCTGAGGTTGATGCACCTTTTTGCGCCGCAACTGCCATGACAAGAAGCCGATAAAACGCTTGTTCAACAGTTGCCCGGGTCGCGGTCTGGGCAGCGGTGCGAGATGAATGTCTGACAGATGGGCAAGACGGAACATGCGCGGCGTTGACTTCGTCCGAGTGGAGTGCCATTGAACCGCCAGTTCATACGCGCTCAGGGTATAAGGGTTCAAGCATCGTGAAGGTGATTATTTTAGGCGCAGGTCAAGGCAAACGCCTGCTGCCATTGACTGAGGACGTTCCTAAGGCTTTGCTCGACATCGGCGGGCGCACGCTGGTGGGCCGCCAGATCGATGCCTTTGCAGATTGTGGCATAAGCGAATTTGTCGTGATCACCGGTTATGGTGCGGCCGAGATGGACGAAGAACTTTGCCGGATTGCCGCCGAGCGCGATCTGACCATTCGGTCGGTGTTCAATCCATTCTACTGTGTCGCTGACAACCTCGCCAGCTGCTGGATGGCTCGACACGAAATGCAAGATCCGTTCATTCAGGTCAACGGCGACAACGTGTTCAAGGCTGCTCTGGTCGAAGCTTTGTTGGCTGACCCCAATGGCGAGGTCACTGTCGCGATCAACTATAAGGACCAATACGATGCCGACGATATGAAAGTCATGCTTGATGGCAGCCGCCTCACGGAGATCGGCAAGAAACTGCCGATCGAAGCGGTTGATGCCGAAGCCATCGGTTTTTATGTGTTTCGGGGTGCCGGCTGCGAACAGTATCGCTCCGTGCTCGATCACATGATGCAGCAACGCTCCGGGTTGACGGAATGGTTCCCCGCCGCCGTCGGTCATCTCGCCAAGATGACCGAGGTTGGCATTTGTGATGTATCTGGACATTCCTGGTGCGAGGTCGATTTTCCGACCGATCTGCAACACGCTCGCCACCTCGTTGCAAACTGGTAGGCCATTAAAGCGTGTCTTTCTCATATGGTTCCATATGAGAAAGACACGCCCTAGCTTCTCACGACCCCTGCCTCAGAATATCTTCAACCAGTTCTTTGTCCGCCGGTTTGTCGATATCAACTGCCGCATTGGCAAACGGCATGAGAATTGGAATTACCGTCAACCCCAGACGCCGCGAGGCAAGCGAAAAGGCACTGTCCAGCGAAATCGTCTTGGTCATGTAGCGTAGCAATGCATGCAGACCGAACGCACGCACAATAGCCAGCGGACTCTTGCGGTTTTCCTCAATGGTCTGCCACAGGCTAAGGACCTGGCTGGCTGTCGCCGTCCTGAAACCGTACAGATTGCACCCCGACACCCTGTCACGGCCGAATGTCAAATACGTTCGCTTGGCGTTGGGATAGGTAGCAAGGATCGTCTCGGCGCGCGCCAGGCCGACCGTCAAATCGCATTCCTGTGACATTGAGCTGTCCAGGAAATGCGACAGCATGTCTTGGTCGAGCAGGGCATGATCAGCTGTGGTCAACAGGATCGGGAACTGTTCGGTCGATCGCTCTACGGCCGCCGCTGCCGACCGCGCAGCGCTTGATTGCGAAGCTGCAAATGTCACTCTTTTGGCAAGTTTGCCGAGGGACCGTGGCAGAAGTGTTTCATTCTCAATCGATACAATGATTTCACCAACAAGCGGACAATCGTTCAACGCGGCAACGACGCGCTGCAGCATTGCGATGCCGCCGACCGGCAACAGACATTTGTGTGACACGTTGAAATGGGCTGCAAGCGGGTCATCCTGACCGCGACCTGCGGCCAGAACGATGGCGGTCCATTTGGCTTGATCACAGGGCCCGTTCATAGACCCGATACGTCTTGTATGGTGTGGCACCCAGTGCTTCGAGCATTCGGCACATCGCAGTATTGTCTTCAAGAATCCATGACAGTTCACCGCGGGTCGTGCCACGCTTGAGATGATAATCGCGCACTGCATCGATTACGCCGAGCGCCAGCGCGGCACCGACCGGCGAAGACTGATATTTCTTCCTGACGCCCATTAGCGGCATTCGCACTGCGCGCGGCGGCCTTGTGAACATGCGCCACAAAAGCTTGGCCCAGCCGCCCGGCAACAACTTTCCATCAAGATCGCGGATCCAGTCATTGATATCCGGCAGGGTGATCGCCATTGCGGCTGGTTTGTCCTGCCAGGATGCGATAGCGATATAGCCTTCCGAAACCAGCAACTTAAGGTTCTTGCCAAGCGCGTTGATCTCCGCCGAGGTCATCGGCACAAATTCCCAGTTGTCCGACCAGGCATCGTTAAAGATGTCGATAATGACATCGAGATCGTACGCCAAGTTCTTCTTGCTGATCGTGCGGACGATCATGTCGCCCGAAGAGGTCGCCTTCTCAATCATGCCACGCATCGACCGCGGCAATGGCCTGAGACCGTCATATTCATAGGCGATGACGTCTTTTGCCTTAGCATAGCCGAGCGCCTCAAGCTGCTTCCCGTAATACGCTCGCGCATGGCCCATCATCACTGATGGCGAACGCTCAAATCCGTCAACAAGCAGGCCGGTCTCTTCGTTGATCGAGAAACTGAACGGCCCTTTGATATGCGTCATGCCGCGTTGCTTGAGCCAGGCCTCGGCCGTTGCGAACAGCTCGGAAAACACGGCCGGTTCATTGATCGCTTCAAGAAACCCGAATTGCCCGCAAGCATCGCGATATCTTTTTAGCCTCAAATGGTCGACTTGCGCTGAAATTCGACCGACCGGACGCCCATCTATGCTGGCTGTAAACAACTGTGCGTCGGCATGCTCAAAATATGGATTGTGTTTTTTTGACAGATGACCGCGGCGCTCTAGGTCAAGTGGTGCAATCCAGTTGGGATCATCGGCATAGACTTCATGGGGCACCTGCAAGAAATTTCGCAACGTTCGGTTATCACGAACTGCAGCGATCGCAATGTCGGTTGTCACGGAATTCATTCTGGTGCGCTATAGGGTCTGTTGTGATTCAGTTTGGGGTGCTGGCCGTACTGGTAACGGTCTTGACCGGAACCGCTCGGGCCCGGCCGGCTTCTATCACGTAAAGATGAGTTGCTATCTCAACCCATGCCGGTCGATGCGTAATGACGACAATTGTATGGTCGCCGACGAGACTGGCCACACTGTCGCAGATCCGCTGTTCGGAATCCGGATCGAGCGCACTAGTTACTTCATCGAGGATCAAAAGTTTGGGTTGCATGACTAGCGCCCGGGCAAGCGAGATTCGTTGCCGCTGGCCGCCTGACAATTTTGAGCCGGTTTCCCCGACATCGGTGTCGATCCCATCCGGGAGTTCATTTAGCAGTTCACCGGCACCGGCGCGTTGCAATGCCTTCTGCACCATTTGCCGGGTGATCTTGCTGTCGCCAAGCGCGACGTTTGTCCTCACTGACCCGTGCAGCAATGAAAGTTCCTGGGGCACATACCCGATCATGCTCCGCCAGACCCTTAGTGCAATTTCATCAATTGACACCCCATCAATTGCGATCACCCCGCTGTCGGGCTTGTACAGGCCCAGCAGCAGGTCAATCAGCGTTGTCTTGCCGACACCGGACGGGCCTTGCAGGACTGTGATGCTGCCGCTCGGAATGGTCAGCGAGGCGTTGTGGATAACCGCCTTGTTTTCATGCGCAAAGCTGACATTTTTGAACGTGATGGACTTTTCAAGCGTCGGCGTTCGGCCGCCGTCGTCCCGCTCCACATTACGTTCGAGGTCCTCGATTTGCTCCCGTGAGCGGACGTAGGCACTTTCAAGAACGGCGACCTTCTGATACCTGCGCTGCACCTTTGAGATGATTGCAGTCACCTGAAAGAAGATAACCCCCGACACGACCATTTCCGGCAACGGGATGCGCCAGTAAACCGCGGCCACGTAGACACCCAGTCCGATCACTATCGCCGACAGCAAGTCACCACCATAATAGAGGCCCTCGCGAGCGAGCGCCTGGTTGATCAGCGATCGTTTTAGGGCGCGAATTTTGTTCGCCGAATAGGCAAGAAAATGGTCCTCCCTGTTCATTGTCTTGATCGGTTTGATGTTGCCGACTGCATCACTCAGATGCGTGACCAGCTGGGCCGTGCGATCGATCTGCTTGTAGCCCGATCGTCTCCCCAGTTTGATCAGGCCAGAAAGTATCAGCGTAGTCATTGCACCGAACACGCAACCAGCCAACGCAAGTTTTATAGATACAAAGAACGCTACTATCAGGTAGACCATGCCTTGCAATGCAAGTGCGACACTCTGCGCAGCCAGATAATAGGCTTCGCCGGCCTTGGTCGTGTTGACACTGACGGTGTTGGCAATTTGGCCGGCGTGCAGGCTGGTGAAATAGGCCCAGTTTGCAGCAAACAATGCCTTCAAGAGGCGTCGCCGCAGATTGACGCTCACGAGTGCCACCGAATAACCTGCATAGGTCAACGCCAAAAACGACAGAATGCTTTTCACAACCAATGCCATTGTGCCCACGATAATCAGCACTGGTAAAGTCGCATCTAGCCCGAACCAGGCTATCGCATCGCTGACAACTCGGTTCAATGCCGAAGAGTTTTCGCTCGTGCCGCCCGCGATTCGAGTGGCGGTCGGCAGCATGGTCGACAGGCTGATCGCCTCAAAGGCCCCGGCAATCAGCAGGCAAAAAAGCACCAGATAAGGACGGGTGCCTTCTGCCTTGAAGAATATCCGTAACATACGTTGAAAGGCACCGCGATCATCGTAGCGCGCCGGTCGCGCGACCGTCACATCACGTGTCGGCATCGCTCAGCATTTCCAGATTGGCATCTGCACGCCGGATCGCCGCCTCGAACCGATCTTCAAAACTCTCCATGTTCTTCCGTGGCTCCTGATAAAACGCCGTCAATTTCATCAGTCTTAGGAACACTGAATTGAGCAATCTGCCCCACCAGCGCATCGGTCGGTCGAAGTCGAACAGCAGAATGACCCGCTCTTCGTCCGTGTCGTTCCACACTTCATGCTCATAGGTGTCATCAAAGACGAAAATTTCACCGGGTTTCCACACACAGATCTCACCACCGACACGAATACGGCATTTGTCCTGCTGTTTGGGAATGATCAGGCCCAAATGGCTTCGCAATATGCCCTTTGTGACGCCGGTATGTGCCGGGATGTGATAGCCCGGCGCCAGTATTGAGAACCACGCTGTTTGCAGGTTCGGCACTTGTTCCAGCACCTGGGTCGTCACTGGTGCCTGTTCGGCATTGCGCACCATCTTCTTGCCGAACCCGTACAGCACGAAGGTTCGCCAATTTTTTCCTTGCGAAATTCTGTACTGATCGGGGGAGATTTCCTGAAATGCCGGAATGTCCTCACGATGCTTGAGAACCGCACGCACTTCGTCGCGCATGGCTTCCCAATTCTCGGTAAACAGGTCCAGAAACGCAAAATGCTCATTGGCGATGACTGGCGTGTCAGGCACCAGCGATTGCCTCGATAAAACACCCGCCAGACGGCGGGTCAGCTTCTTGCCCCAGCGTTTGACACGCTTGCGCATTGGCCGCTTGAGCGTTTCCGGCCGGTCAGCCTGTTTTCGTTCCGTTGCAGATGACATGATGGGTCACTTGTATCTCAAAAGCCGGTGTGGGTAACGAGGCAATCTTTGTGCCGTGGAATAATCCCTTGAGTTACTGCGGCCAGCAAACAATTACAACTCGTACGATGATGAACGTGATTAGTGTCCAGAGCCGGAAATGCGTGGTTCCGACAAGGGTTGTCCTCACGGTCTTATGGCACGTATAAGAAACCGGTGTGGCACGTGCAGAAAATTTCTGCATTCCGACATGACAGAAATTTGACGGTTTGGATCTTGCCATGACAGATACTTCGGGGAACGAAAAAAAGACACTCTTATTGGTCGACGATGATCGTCCATTCCTCAACCGGCTGGGTCGGGCAATGGAATCGCGCGGTTTCGATGTTCGTGTGGCGGAAACCGCTGCTGAAGGTATTGCCCAAATCAAGAAGGATCCACCAAGTTATGCCGTGGTTGACCTCAGGTTGACCGATGGCAGTGGGCTGGACGTTATCGAAGCGTTGCACCAGGCACGTCCGGATGCCCGCGGTGTCGTTCTGACAGGATATGGCAATCTGGCAACAGCCGTCAGTGCGGTGAAGCTCGGCGCGATTGACTATCTTGCAAAGCCGGCCGATGCCGATGCCATCTATGGCGCCTTGATTGCAGGGCCTGATCAGCGTGCGGCGCTGCCGGAGAACCCCATGTCGGCCGATCGCGTGCGTTGGGAGCACATTCAACGCGTCTATGAATTGTGCAACCGCAACGTCTCCGAAACGGCCCGCCAACTCAACATGCATCGCCGCACGCTCCAACGAATTTTGGCGAAGCGGGCGCCGCGTTAGCGCACGATGTCGTCGAGATGTCCGCTAACTAATTGAATTTGAACATATTTTGGCACAAGAAAATGTGTCGGCTCTTCTGGATCAGCATCTAGAAATCACAGTATCAAGGTGGCACCGGCTCGCTGTCCTTCCCCTTCTGGTCAATCTGCAATCTTCGGGTCATACATGGCATGCAGTCTGATCGCCGCGAGCCGGGCAAACCGGAGCGTAACGGCTTTACGGCGCGCTGCGGCCAGTTTCTGGGGTTGCGGCTGACGCAGTATTTCACCGCCCCATGGGTCCGCAACGATCAATCCTGTCTCCACTGGCAATATGTCCTGCGGCAGGTCGGGTGGGACGGCAAAATACAGCTCATCGCAGTAGTCCCAATACTCGTGCCATTTGTTGTCGGCGCGATAGTCGGCCAGTGACGACTTGATCTCGACGATCCAGATCATCCCACGTTCGCTGACAGCAAAGATATCGGCACGGCGTCCCGACACCAATGGAAACTCAGACAGCGCCGCGAATCCGGCCGCAGACAGCATGCGCCCGACCCCGCGTTGGACGCCTGCCGCTGTTTCAGACTGCCGGCCGTCATGGATGATAAGTTCGTCGTCGGGCATGTCGTTCTGCTGGCGCTGCTATGTCTCGACAGACCCCAGTCGGCTGCATGAGCAAATTAACCCTGCTTCTAGCGTGTGATTTACATTGCGAAAAATTCACTGAGAATTGTAAATTTGATTGTTGTCACTTAGTTTTGCGTTCCGGGCGGCAAGGCCGACAATCTCATGAATCAAGAGTCCGGTCGAGAGGATAGTGATGGCGGGCGCCGTGATGAACGAGATACGCCGGAGGAATAGGCAGTGAGCGAAATCAATCCGCCGCTACGTCCCAGCACCATCGAAGAGACCGGTATTGAAGAGACAATGTTGCTGAACCTTGTTGTCAAGGCGATGTATACGCTCGGTTTGGATAGGGCCTCGACACTGTCTGATCATGTCAAGCTTTCGCCGTCAATTGTGACGACCATTCTCGAAGAAATGAATGAGTTGGCATTGGTCGAGTCGCGTGGCCTGTCCGGCAGTGAGCTTTCCTCTGAACTGCGTTACAGCCTGTCAGACAAGGGTAAGAGCTGGGCGCTCGATGCCGTACAGCATTCACAGTATATCGGGGCGGCACCGGTGACTTTGGATGATTTTTGCGATCAGGTTTACAGTCAGCGGGTGGCCGTTGAACATATCGGCCCAAAGGTTTTGGCCGAAAATCTGTCACACCTAATTTTGTCAAAGGAGTTGATTCAGCAGATCGGACCTGCGGCGAATTCCGCCAAATCAATTCTGCTCTATGGCGCGCCCGGCAATGGAAAAACCTGTATCGCAGAGGCAATTGGTGCCTCCTTCAATCAGACCATTTTCATTCCCTACAGCATCGAAGTTGGCGGGCAGATTATCAATTTTTATGATCCGACCGTTCATGAACTGGCGGAGGAGTTCGATGCAGAACCGGACACAGCGAGCCTGATCCCGCGCGGCAAATTGGCTACGGATGCCCGTTGGGTGCCGTGCAAACGCCCCGTCGTGAAGACCGGCGGCGAACTCACCCTTGATCAACTGGAGCTCAAATATTCACCGGTGTCGAAGTTCTACGAGGCGCCTTTGCACCTGAAAGCCCTTGGTGGTGTCTTTGTTGTTGATGACTTCGGACGCCAGAAAGACAGCCCTCAGGCGATCCTCAACAGATGGATCGTGCCGCTTGAACGCGAAGTCGATTATCTCACGCTGCATACCGGTAAGAAATTCCCGATACCTTTTGATGAACTGGTGATATTTTCCACCAACATTCCACCGGCCGAACTGACCGATGAAGCTGCCCTGCGCCGGCTCTACTACAAGATCGAAGTGCCTAAGCCGACCCGCGAGGACTTTGTGACCATCTTCAAACGGGTTTGCGCGGAAAGTGACATTGAGTACTCCGACAGCATGGTGAAGTTCTTGTTCAATGAGCGCTACGACAAGCTCAAGGAAGAGCCATCCGCCTTTCACCCCAGGTTCTTTATCGATCAGGTCATCGCGATGTGCGAGTACTATGAGATCCCGCTGCAGGTCAACAAGGAGACACTGGCGCATGCCTGGCGGAACTATTACGTTTCCTACCATGCCTAGAGCGTGTCCTTCTCATGTGGAATCATCTGATGCGTGAATCTTTTCTATCATGTCTGGGTTGATCAGGTTTATTCTGGTTTTAACGTTTCGATTAAACCAGACCTGGTTCAGGTCTGCATCTTAGCGAGATCACTTGTCAGCGCGCTATCCTGCCGAATATCCGCAATCGGCTGATACCGCCATCGGGATGAATATTGAACCGTACATGGCTGACCGGGCCAAGCGCGGCAAGATCTGTTCCCGTAAAAGTGTGGATACTGTCGGCTGAGAGCTTTTGCTCGGCCATCAATTCCGGCCAGAACATCGCCTGACTAACGAGCGACTGATCGCTGGCATGTACGACATGCGCCGCCTGCAGCGAGCAACGATCGGGAAAGTTTCCTTTGAAATGCGCCGTATCGACTTCGATCTGATCAATTTCGCCGACATGGCCAAGTTCGACAATCAACCAGTCGTTACCAGGTTCCCGGCGTCGCCGGGTTTCCCAGCCATCGCCCATGTCCTTGCCGCGACCATCCGTCAGGACAGCCCACACGTCGCCGTAATGCGCGTCATTATAGGCGACCACCCGGCCACCGTTCTTCAGTGCCGAAAGTTCATGGCTCATTTCGGGGTCGCATTTTTCCCATTCGCAGAAAGGTTGGCCATAAACACGCAAGCGTGCAATACCGCCGTCGGGCCACATGTGGAGCCTTAACCAATTGAACGGTTGTGTGCCGGCCACTTCGATGAAGTGATGCGCCGACGGCCCAAGGCTTGTTGCGGGTACGATCTCGGTCCAGACTGCATCGTCTTTTGGCTGATCATCGCTCAGACAGGCTTCGATTGATGCCGCCGGCGCATAATTGCCCGTGAAGTGGCTAGTATCGATATCGACCCCGGCGATTATGCCGGCGGCACCGAGCCTC
>JAEKFU010000657.1 GCA_016522385.1 Pseudomonadota bacterium | reverse complement strand
CATCAACGGTCCTGACACGCTACTGACAGGAGAGTCCGTTGACGAATGAACAACGGAGCAAAAAGCTGCAAAAGCAGACGTTGGAAAAGCTGCGGCGTCTGAAGCAAAGTACCGCTGTTCACTTGCTCTGATTGGATATGCGCTTGTTCTGAAAAATTGACCGTGTAGCCGGGCTGTTTTGCTGCGAAACGGAAATAGACGGGGTAAGGGAAGCTGCCAGATCTTTCCTGTCAAAACCTTACGTCTACACGTGCGATTTTGGGGGCAATGCCCAGAATGGCCCAATCTGCCTACGGCCTCATCTCAGAGCCCCATATACATATCTGCCAGAGGGTAGTGCATGACGAATGGGCGACGGGCTTCTGATGTGGCAGGTTTCGATTATCTTAAATCGGCCAAGTGTGCTCATTTTCGTTGAGCCTCTGGAATCGCAAGTTGATTGGGCGTCTCTAACCTGAGAGTATCTGAAAAAGCATTCTCCGAAATTCTTCGTTCACGGCTTCGACATGTTCACGGACGGGCCAGCCAAAATGAATATCCAACTCCTCTGCCGTTAGGCTGAATGGTTTTTTGATTGAACATTGACCATAATAAAAGATGATGTGACTGTTAGACGTATCGGGATTGAAGCCCCTTGAACGGGCATAAGATTTCAGAAGAATCTGAACGCAGAGAAAATCTCGAAGTATCGATCTACGTTTCCCAGCGTCATGAAGTCCGGCTCCGCGTTTGATTTCGTACCCCTTGATGGAATTGGTTGCCTTATCGAAGACGATTGCGTCAACTTGCAGTGTTCTGTGAGGATCGTCGCATCCCATCTCGGTTCCGATAACAGCCTCAGGATTTGCCAGTGTTGCATCCACGAAATGATCAGCAGCTGATTGAGCCGGAAAACTGAGGTCTTCCCAGACTTCAAAATTAGGGCACATCCTGAGGCGTTCCAATATTGCCCGTTCAAGTATATAGCCGTGCCGTTTGTAAGCTGAACTCATTAGACTGACGACGCGGGAGAAATGCTCGCCAGCTATAGGGTCTGGCCGAAATTCCATAGCTTTCAGCCGTTCAATTGTACTCTCGATTTCAGGTCGGACGATGTCCAAAAGCGCTTCCATCTAGTCCAACGCATTGTTCTATTACACGAGTTGCAGCTGCGTCTTAGAAGTCACTGAGGTTGGAAGCTGGCGCTTTTCTTCTGACGCAGAGCTCGAAGGCGTATCATAGTCTCCGCGCTTCTCCAAATTTCGCCTGCATGGAGGAACCCACACGAGCTGAGGTGGCCCAGAGACGTTCTTTTCCCAAACGATCCAACCGTATCCCGTCGCGGTGGATGCTTTTGGGTCCAGACGACCTTTCACCATCGCTACACGTTCTGTGAACTGCGCAAATTTGCTGGGTGGATTAATCGAGAATAATCGCTCGTAGCGTCCTACGCTTTCGATAAAAACCGTTCTGGCGAGTATCGCTACACCTTGTCGCGCAATCGTCAGAGATTTTTGCACAAACTCTTCGGCCAATTTGAACGGTGGATTGGTGATGACCCAATCAACACTCTGAGATAGATGTTCAGCTTCGAGGAAATCGGCAACTTCGCCATAGCCATACGGGTGTAGGTCCGACGAGGCGACATGAGAGAAATACTCCCATAGGACCTTTGACATGTGTCCTGCACCGCAGGCTGGCTCCAGACAGTCCATACCTTGAACCATATCCGGGCTACCGAGCACGTGATGAATGAGTGCTCTGGTTGCCCACGGAGGCGTTGGGAAGTTATCTCGGCTTTCTTTGGCCTCAAAGCGTTGGGCCATCACCGTATGAGAAGTGTTTTGCCGTTTCATGTTCGTCCTGCGCAGTTGAGAACATAGAATGAACGAACAGAGTTGATTCGTACATAGTCGATAGCACGTGATACCGGATTATGGTCGTTTTCTTTTACGGCCAATCGGCAGACACAGGCCCGGGCACTAAATGGAAGTCATGCAATCAGTAATATCGCAAACGCTACTGCGGCCAGCGCCCATGCGGTAAGGAGTTGGTGAGGTGAAGCGCGCCTTTCGAGCAAATAATGATCGGGTTCCATGGATTCGATTCCTTGAGACTGCCCTGTTGTTCGGCCATTGATCAGCCCCCGATGGTGGAAGGATAAGCAATCTGTCGGCGCCGCAATGTGACAAATGTCACATCGGATGAATGCAGGTCATTGGAATTACATCGCTGCTTACAGAGCAACTACTGCTGCGAAAAACTCTCCGTGTAGCCGGACTGTTTTGCTGCGAAACGGAGGTTGGTGGGGTTAAGGGTGCTGCCAGACCTGTCTTGTCAAAATAGCAAGGCTACGGATGCGTTTTTGAGACGATGCCCCATTTGCTACAAGCTGATGAATCGCAGAGGAAGCTGAAAGTGAACACGAAGCAATTGCAAAGGCGCATAGCAAAGCTGGAGCTCGTTTCCGGTAAGACAGTGGGTAGGGTTTTTATCGTCTTTGGCGTGCCAGGTGGAAAAGGGTTCGAAACTGCTGAGGAGGCTTTGAAAGCCGCAGGCGTGAGCGATCAGCCGGAAGACACGGTTCTTGTGATTAGGTATGTCGGCGCTGAAAACGGACGCCCAAAGCGCAACGAACTTCCAGTCCGCTATCTCGAAAGCAGCATGAGAAACTATACTTGATTAGGACTTGGCGCTAGTTCGTATCAGCAACCCAAATTCACATCGAGATCAGCGTTGTGGCGCCGGAAAGCCGTTGGCCAAGCCTCTCGCCTGGCCTTTCACACGACGCTCAACAACCGGTAGCACAATAATCTCATAGGCAAGCCCCGCATTGCCGCGGCATGCGGGGCTCTAACGGCTGGCCAATTTCTTGTGCACGTACACCTAGCCGGTGGCTGATACTAGCACGTCATGCCTTGGCGGCAAAGTTGGGGCCAGATAAAGCATCCCCATCATCGCAGGTTGAAGTTCTGGCGCCGCTCACCATAGTCGTAGATGCGGTGGCTCAAGATATTGCACCACATCGTGTTTCCGGAGCCGCGGCGAACCTGATACACGTCCCGCTGATAAACCCGCCTGCAAGCTTCCCAACGTGCTTCGCCTGGTATGGCCTTAATCTTAACCCAGATTAGCGTTGGCCCATCTCCTCGTCTGAGTGCACCCGCATTCGCGGTAGTGGAAATGACAAAAAGGGCTGCGATTGCAATAATCAGCGCACTGAAGAATTTCATCGGTATGCCTCTTCTTCTTGATCGAACCGGCTGGTTTGCCTTGGGGGGTTCTGCAACCGGCCAATCTCATTGAGTTTGATATTTCGCATGTAGTGAATGATCTGCGTCGAGGTTAGCGCATGCGGATATCTCGTTTTCTGACCCAGATCAACGACAAGCAGCGATAGGTGCAGCAGCGTTGCTGCCATGATTTACCTGCTCAAGTTTGTTGTGTTGCTGACAGCCTTGGTCTGGATGGCCGTCGGCGCGGTCGCGGGGCCGCTTGAGGATGGAGAGGCTGCTTACGAAACTGGCGACCACAAGCGGGCCTACGAGCTTTGGCGTCCTTTAGCCGAGCACGGGCATGCCGAGGCCCAGAAAAACCTTGGCATTATGTATCACTAATCGCTGCGTGCTTAAGACGTGTCCACGAGGTAAGGAGCTCACCGGATCAGGTGTCTGTGTCGCCAAACGAAAACAACCTGATTCCAAGGCAAGAAAAACAATTGCATCTCCTCAGCCCGCAAAATCAAAGGCTACAGGTAATCGATGTGGCCGTTGCAGTCCGTGGGGGCATCTTAGCGGAGGCGGTCAACCTGACAACACTACTGCGTGGCCAATTTGGTGCGGAGAAAGATACCGTAAAGGTAAAGCCCTTGGGGTCTGTTTCTAGAAACAGTCATGAGTTAGCCAGACGATACAGTTGTCCATTTTTCCGAGACCTACAAAGTACGCGGGCGCGCAGGTGTCATGGGGTTTGTCCTCATCGCCCTTTGGCGCGTTTGCATGCAGCATGAGTAACAACATTCAGACTACGAACGAAGCGGAATGACAAGGGACGCGGGCTTGCCTTCGATGATTTCACTAAGCCTGTTAGCCCAGGCGTCAAGCGCATAGCGCTTTTCAGTCAAATAGTCATTGCGATCATAAATGCCGGTCACCTTGGCCGCGTTGCCGGTATCGCTGGAGTGGTTCAAGATCTGCGAAACGATGAACCGATTAATCTTCAACCCTTCGTCCGTTAGATTAGTTGCAGCCGTGCGCCGCAAATCATGCGGGCGCATATCGTCTAGCCCAAGCGCATCACGCATCCTACCAAACGCCCGCGTCATGGCGTGGGGGTTAATTGGTGCTTGTGAATTGCGAGGAGAGGGGAACACGTAAGGGCTATCGACAAACCGAAACGCGATAGCCTCCCCGATCAATTCAACGGCCAAATCCGAAAGCGGGACAACATGAGCTCGATGGTTCTTGGTGCGCTCACCTGGGATGATCCACAGCTTGCGGTCAAGGTCCAGTTCGTCAAGCCGCATACCGGTAATCTCACTTCGCCGTTGCAGTGTCACCAATGCCAGCTTTATTGATTGCCCGACCCCCAATGAAATACCTGGGCCGATTTTCTCTTGCTCACTTAGTGCCATCCAAATCGCCCGCACTTCATTATCCTTCAGAATCCTTTCGCGGGCTTCGTGACCTGGCGCGCTGACTTGTGCTGCGTGGTTCTTGTCGGTGATGTCCTGCCAAATAGCGAAATTAAAGAGCGCAAGGAGAACAATGCGGCATTGCCGGGCTGTGCTTGGCGAATGGCTTTCGGCTATCTCATCAACAAACCGTTGAATCACACTACGCGTGAGAGCACTTAGCTTGTGCCGACCAAAAGCAGGGACGATGTGCTTGTCAAAATAGTAGCGCTGTAGCTTGATCGTGCTTGGGCGTTTTGGTCTCGGCTTGGTGCTTCGCTTGTGCCTGCCAGATTTGCAGGCCTCAAAATACCAGTCGCCTATATCCTTGACTGTTTCCTGGCTGCGAGCTTCTTTTGAGTCCTGACGCTGCAGCATTGCTAGTGAAGCAGGATCGGCACTTTTGCCAACCTGGGACCTGTAGTCGATAACGGATTGCCGTGCTTCTGCGAGTGAAACGGCATCGACCTTTCCCAGGGACATCCGCCGCTGTACGCCGGATTTGAGCCTGTAACGATATGTCCACGACTTGATACCCGCCGGTGTCACGCGGAGCGACAGCCCACGCTCTTTCGCGTCGGCATACTCGGTGAGTTTTCTCTTAATCGGTTTCGCAGACTTCACAAATGCATCAGTTAGTTTCTTGCGTGGCACGGCTTCAAACCCTCCAGTTTGTGACCACAGGAATGCGATGGTCACGCTGTGGTCACAAAAAACGTCGGACTATATAGGAACGCATGGTGCAATAAGATATAGATAAACCATTGAATTATTGTCGTAAAGGGTTAGAAGCAAAACAGCATCGGACTGCATAAAACTGCAAGGTAATCAAACTT
>JAEKFU010000656.1 GCA_016522385.1 Pseudomonadota bacterium | reverse complement strand
AACTTGAACGAATACAAAAACGTTCTTAGGTGGTACAATGCTTTAGCCGCGCGGCCGGCAGTGCAGCGCGGCTATAAAGTGCCCGATAATACACAGGAAATCCCAGTACCCTGAGTTTCTTGGGCTGAAGTATGAGTAAACAACTTATGAATTTGCGCGCGCGCATCATTTGCCTGGTATTGATGTTGGCATTGGTACAAGTGCCAGTGACCGCAACCAATGCGGCTGCACAAGATACGTCGGCAACGATTGTCGGTGTCGATGAAGTGCGCACCGAACCCCTGTCGCAGACGATACCTGTTATCGGTCGGGTCGTATCGGAACGCGCCGGCAGGGTCGCAGCCCAGGTGGCGGGCGCTGTGAAGACAGTACATGTGCAGGTCGGAGAACGGGTCGAGGCCGGTCAGTTGATCGCCGAATTGGATAGCGACACCAAGGTGGCCGAAGCAAAGGTGCTCGCCGCCCAGATACAATCGGCCAAGGCAGATCTTGAGATTGCCCGCGCTGAATTGACGCTTGCCGAACAGGAACTTCAGCGCCAGACGGACCTGCAGAAATCAGGCGCGTTCAGCAAATCCCGGTTCGATACGGCACAGCAGGAAGTGCTCAAAGCAAGATCCCGCATTCTGCGAGATCAGGCGATCATCGCCACGCGCAAGGCCTCCTCAGCCGTGACAAAACTCGAAATTGACCGCGCGCGCATTGTTGCACCCTTCGATGGCGTCGTTGTCGAGAAGATGACCGAAGCTGGCAATTATTTGCGCATCGGCGATCCGGTGGCACGGCTGTTGTCCGACAACGAACTGGAAGTCGAGGCGGATGTGCCTTCGATTCGTGTTGGTGGAATTAGACCGGGTTACCGTGTTCGCGCGTTCTTCGAGGATGGCTTGGAGTTATCGGCGACCGTGCGCTCAATCCTGCCGGTCGAGAACCCGATGACCCGCACCCGTACCGTGCGTTTCATTCCCAACTGGCCGACCGGTGTGGCTAATATTGCTGATTCCCAGTCGGTCACGGTTTATCTGCCAATAGGGCCCGCGCGCGATGTTGTGACGGTTCACAAAGACGCTGTTATTCGCAAGTCCGGCCAGGCAGTAGTCTATGTCGTTGAAGACAGCAAGGCCGCCTCGCGCGAAGTTAAGCTGGGTGAGGCCACTGGGTCGAGGTTTGTGGTGCGGGCCGGCCTCAAGGCCGGCGAGGTGACTGTCGTGCGCGGCAATGAGCGCCTGCGTCCGGGCGCAAAGGTGAAAATCAGGACAGGCTCGTGAATTTGATCAGAGTATCAATCGACCGGCCGATCGCTGTCGTCTCTGCGGTTATCATGGTGGTGCTGTTCGGTTGGTTGGCCCTGAAAACGATCCCGATCCAGCTGGCACCGGATGTCAACCGACCGGTAATTACAGTCAACACATCTTGGCGCGGTGCTGCACCGGCCGAAATCGAACGTGAGATCACGTATCGCCAGGAAGAAGTGCTTAAAGGCATCAATGGTCTGAAGTCGATCTCCAGCAGGTCCAGTAATGGCAGCGCCCGGGTGACGCTTGAATTCGAAATCGGCACTAATATGGACAAGGTCCTCTTGCTGGTCGCCAATCGACTCGACCGGGTCACCGGCTATCCCGATGAGGCCGACGAGCCGAGATTGTCGTTGGCCGGTGCGGAGGACCGACCGATCGCCTGGTTCATCATCACCCGGAAGGAGGGTAATGAAAAACCGATCCATGAGTTCGGCGATTTCATGCGCGAAGTTGTTCAAGATCGTATCGAAAGGGTCGACGGTGTCTCGGAAGTAACCATCTATGGCGGAAGCGAGCGGGAAATCCGCATTACCGTTAAGCCGGAACTGCTCGCCCGCTACAGGCTCACGGTGAGCGATATCACCGCAGCATTACGCCGCGCCAACGCCGCCATCAGCGCCGGTGATGTCGATGAGGGCAAACGCTCTTATGTCGTGCGCACCGAAGGCGAACTCAACACGATCGAAGCGATCCGGGCTGTCGTGCTGCGCGCCCAGCAGGACGCTTCGACCGGGCGCGTCGGCCGTGTGTCCGTGGGTGACATTGCTGAAGTTAATTTCGCTTACAAAGACCCGTCAGCCCGAATCCGGCAACTCGCGCAACCGGCCCTCGCGTTTAATGCCAAACGCGAGACTGGCGCCAACGTTATCAAGACGATGGCTGGAATTCGTGAGGCCGTAGAGGAACTGAAGGCCGGACCGATCGCCGATGCCGGCCTCAATCTGCGTCACGTATATGATGAGACGGTCTACATCAATTCGGCGATCGACCTGGTCCGCCAAAACATCTGGGTAGGCGGTACGCTTGCCGCCATGGTCCTCATCCTATTCCTGCGATCCTGGCGCGCCACCTTGATTGTCTCGATCGCAATCCCAGTATCCGTCGTTGGATCTTTCGTCGCCATGGCGGCTCTCGGCCGGTCCTTGAACGTGATTTCGCTTGCTGGCCTTGCCTTTGCCGTCGGCATGGTCGTCGATGCAGCGATCGTTGTGTTGGAGAACATCTTCCGGCTGCGAGAACAGGGGCTTTCTCCATTCAAGGCAGCCTACGAAGGTACGAAACAGGTATGGGGAGCGGTCTTTGTTTCGGCGCTGACCACGGTTATGGTTTTCATTCCCATCCTTGTCATGAAGCTCGAAGTCGGCCAGCTGTTCCGCGACATTGCCGTGGCGATATCCGTTTCGGTTCTCCTATCGCTGATCGTCTCGGTCACCGTGTTGCCGGCGTTGTCAAGCCGGTTGCTTGTCCAGTCC
>JAEKFU010000655.1 GCA_016522385.1 Pseudomonadota bacterium | reverse complement strand
GTGTGCTGGCAGACAACACCGTCAAATTCCTGCCGATTCAGTTGCTGTCGCAGTCCCGCCAGGGAAGCTGGGTCGCCGGTCTGCCGCCCGAGGTGTCGTTGATCACCGTCGGCCAGCATTATGTGCTTGATGGACAAATTGTTGAGCCGGTTGAGCGTTCGGCTAAGAATCCAGGAGCACAATCGTGATAGGTGCGCTGGAAACCATTCTCCAGCGGCCGCGGGTGGTGCTGGCGTTTATGGTGCTGATGGTGATCGCCGGCGTCTATAGCTATCTGACAATCCCCAAGGAAGCGCGCCCCGATATTCAGGTGCCGGTCTACTATGTGTCTATCCCCTTGCAGGGGGTGTCGCCGGAAGATGCCGAGAGATTGCTCGTCAAGCCAATGGAAGAGGAATTGCGCGGCCTTGACGGAATGAAGGAGCTGACAGGAATCGCCGCACAGGGCCATGCCTCGATCATCGTCGAATTCGAAGCCGATGTCGATACCGAGGTTGCGGCGCGCAAGGTCCGCGAGAAAGTTGACCTGGCCAAGGCCGAACTGCCATCTGATGCCGAAGAGCCAATCGTAAACGAGGTCAATCTCAGTCTGTTTCCGAGCATTATTGTAGGGCTGTCGGGCGATGTGCCCGAACGAACGCTCTATCGCCATGCACGCGACCTGCAGGATGACGTGGAGACCATTGCAAGCGTACTGGAAGTCCGGTTGTCGGGTCAGCGCGAAGAACTGCTTGAGGTGATCATCGATGAGATCAAACTGCAAGCCTATGATGTCTCGCAGGAAGAGTTGCTGACTGCCGTCAACCGAAATAACCGGCTGGTGGCAGCCGGCGAGATCGATGCCGGCAACGGCCGCTTCAATATCAAGGTTCCCGGGCTGTTCGAGAACGCGCTCGATGTCTACTCGCTGCCGGTCAAAGTTTCCAACGGCACGGTCGTGAAACTCAGCGATGTCGCTGAGATTCGCCGGACATTCAAAGATCCCAGCCGGTTCGCGCGGTTTAACGGTAAACCGTCGATCACTCTGGAAGTGGTCAAGCGCATCGGCTCGAACATAATCGAGACCAACCAGAGAGTACGCGATTTGGTCGCTGCGAAATCGCAAGATTGGCCAAAGTCGATCCGCATTGATTTTGCTCTTGATGAGTCGAAAGTGATTTTTGAAGTGCTGGGCTCCCTGCAGGCGTCGATCATCACTGCCATCGCGCTGGTCATGGTGATCTGCGTTGCGGCGCTTGGTATGCGGTCGGCCTTACTCGTCGGACTTGCTATCCCAACATCGTTCATGATCGGCTTTTTGATCGTGTCGCTGTTTGGCAGGACAATCAACAACATGCTGATGTTCGGCATGGTGCTGACCGTCGGCATGCTGGTGGATGGCGCAATCGTCATCGTTGAATTTGCCGACCGCAAGATGGCCGAAGGCATGTCGCGGCGCGAGGCCTATATCGCGGCGGCCAAGCGCATGTTCTGGCCGGTCGCGTCTTCAACCGCCACCACACTGGCAGCGTTTTTGCCAATGCTTTTCTGGCCGGGCGTGCCAGGAAAATTCATGTCCAATTTGCCGATCACTGTCGTGATCGTGCTCACAGCTTCGCTGGTGACGGCGATGCTGTTCCTGCCGGTGCTTGGGGGTATCTTTGGCAAGGCCGATGACAGTGATAACGACAATCTCAAGCGGTTGGCGGCAACGGAAAAGGGCGATCTGAAGGATCTATCAGGCTTCACTGGCGGCTATGTGCGATTCCTCTCACGGCTCATCCAGCACCCGCTGAAGGTCGCCTTAGTGGCCGCAATTCTGATCACCAGCACTTTCTACTTATACGGCAAGCACAATAATGGTGTGACCTTCTTTGTCGAAACCGAACCCACCCAGGCACTGATCTATGTGCGGGCACGAGGCAATCTGTCGGTGCATGAAAAACTGCGCCTAACCAGACAGGTCGAAGACATCGTGCGCGCGATAGATGGCGTAGAGACGGTTTCTACGCAGGCCGGCTCGGCCAGCCTGAGCGGCGTTGGTTCGGGTGCAGGACTAGACCAGCCGAAGGACGCCATCGGTCAGTTGACAATTGAGCTTTCACCTTACGGCACACGACGCCCCGGCAAGGAGATCATTGAGACAATCCGCGAGCGGACCTCGCAATTGCCCGGAATCCTGGTCGAAACGCGCCAACGCGAGAACGGGCCCGCAACGGGCAAGGATATCCGCCTGCAGGTGCGTGCCGACAGCGTTACCCAGGCCAGCGAGGTGGCTACCCGCGTGCGTCGGCATCTTGAACACGAAACGAGGGGCCTTATCGACGTTGAGGATGAAACACCCCTGCCCGGTATCGAGTGGACCATCAAGGTAAATCGTGAGGAAGCCGGCCGTTATGGTGCAGACGTCATTTCTGTCGGTGCCATGGTGCAGCTGGTGACCAACGGCGTTCTGGTCGGCACGTACCGGCCGAATGACAGCCGCGATGAGGTTGATATCCGCGTCCGGTTGCCGGAGAACCAACGGGCCATCGCACAGCTTGATGACATGCGCCTGCGGACAGCCAACGGGTTGGTGCCACTCGGCAATTTCGTGACACGCGAGATCAAACCGGCGGTCGACAGCATCATTCGCAAGGATGGCCGTGTATCGATGTATGTCAAAGCCAATGTGGCGCCCGGCGTGTTGGCGGACGACAAGGTAAAGGAACTCGACAGCTGGCTAAAGACTCAGCAATGGCCAAACGGCGTGCAATTTGTCTTCCGTGGCGCCGATGAAGAGCAGAAGTCTTCGCAAAGCTTCCTGATGAAGGCGATGACGGCCGGCGTATTC
>JAEKFU010000075.1 GCA_016522385.1 Pseudomonadota bacterium | reverse complement strand
CGTCGATGCTGATTGAGCCGGCCGTCAGGTCGTACAACCTCAATGATGCCCGACCGACGGTCGACTTGCCGCAACCAGATTCACCAACCAGCCCCAGTGTTTCGCCTTCATGGATATCGAGCGAAACACCGTCGACAGCCTTCACGTCGCCTACCTTGCGTCGCAGCAGGCCGGCATACACCGGAAAATGCATCTTGAGACCGCGAATTTCGACAAGCGGCCTGTCCGTTGCTTCATACATGTCGCGGCTTTCCGGTAGACAGATTCCACACACAGGCCACACCGTGACCTGGACCAATTTCGACCTGTTGCGGGTTTGCATGGCGACACCGGTCAAAGGCGTGCCGGCAACGGTCGCTGAACGAACATGTGCTCGGCGGTGCGTAGAGGATCGGCGGTTGACCTTCGATGACGCGAAGTTTATCAGGCCGTTTCCCTCTGACGGTCGGGATCGTTTCAAGCAGGGCCTTGGTATAGGGGTGCTGCGGATTGGAAAACAGTTCGCGCACCGGCGCATGCTCGACAACCTGCCCGGCATACATCACCAGAACGCGGTCGGCGATCCCGGCGATCACCCCCAGGTCATGGGTGATCCAAATGATTGCCATGCCGAGCTTGTGGCGCAGATCCTTCACCAGTTCCAGAATTTGTGCCTGGATGGTGACATCCAAAGCTGTGGTCGGCTCATCGGCAATCAGCACCTTGGGATCACAGGCCAGCGCAATGGCGATCATCACCCGTTGCCGCATGCCGCCCGAAAACTGGTGCGGATAGTCCGCGAGCCGCCGCCCGGCATCGGGAATGCCGACAAGCTGCAACAGCTCGATCGCCCGGGCGCGCGCCTGTTTTCGGGTCATGCCCATATGGTTGCGCAACGGCTCCATGAGCTGGAAGCCGACCGTGAACACGGGATTGAGCGACGTCATCGGATCCTGGAAGATGAACCCGATCTTGGCGCCGCGCACCGACCGCAATTGATCTTCGCTGATCTCCAGAAGGTTGTTGCCTTCAAAGTTGACGTGCCCGCCGCGGATCCGGGCCGGTGGCGAAGGCAAAAGCCCGATCAGCGACATCATCGTGACCGACTTGCCTGAGCCGCTTTCACCCACAACGCCGAGCAGCTCGCCGGGCTTAAGGTCGAAACTCACGGAGTTAACGGCGTGAACCTCGCCCTGACGGGTCTGAAAAACAGTTCTCAAATCCTTTACGTCAAGAACGGCCATCTCCCCCTCGCACGCCGCTTGTCCCGCGCAATCTTTTTCTTGTCGGCCAGAACCGGCGCGTCACTTGGAATCGTAGCATGAAAATCTGAGCCCGCAAGTGCAGTTCCGGTGGGCGTGCGCCAGCAGGTCGCTCTGACACCAAACTTCTGACCCGCGCCCAAGCGGGAAATACGCCGAAGTCTGAGATGGCGAATTTTTTGGACAGGCAAGTAGCACGAAATTTTCCTGCGAAGGGGCTGCACAGCAAACTCAGCTGACACAAAGTGATTGACACAGTAAAAGGGGTGACGACTACCCGCCCTCTCGAAAGTGCTTTCCAATGATGTTGGGGATTGAAGAGCAGTCCGTAGGAGCAGAGTGCCGATAAGGTAAGCTGGAGCAGCCAAAATGACATCGATCAAGTCGGGTCGGATTCCGATGTCCGTCACGATAGCAAGCAGTTTTGTGGCGTTGGTTGTGGTGTTGCTTGGGGTGGTGGTGTGGATCAGCTATGAGGCGCATCGCAACAACACTGTGAGACTCGTTGCGGAATCCGCGCACCGATCCGTGTCTTACGTGCGGCGCGAACTGCGGGGCCATTTGGACCCGGTTGTGACGCAAGTCAATTGGGTTGCAAATCTCGTTGCTGCTGAGGAAAACGAAACAGCAAGTCAAACGCGACTGGGTGACATTCTGGTGGGTGCTATGGCGGCAACGCCTCAAGTCACCGCTCTAGTGTTCATTGCCAGTGACGAGCAGGTCATACGTGTCTATCGCGGCCAAACCGGAACAGATTGGTCTGTTGACACAGACCCGCCAAAAGACCTGGCGTTCGTGCAACGGACACTGCAGCGCGCCAAAGAACAGCCAAAGGGATTTTGGAACGAAATCCTGTTCAGCGAGGGCCAACAAATGTCCTTCATAAATTTTGTTCGGCCGGTCAGGCGCGGCGAACAATTTCAAGGCGCAGTGTTGGCCGCCGTATCGCTTAACGCGTTGTCCGATCTGGTGAGCGAGATCAGCAATCGGATGCGGGGTACGGCATTCATTCTAGCGGACGAAAACCAGGTGATTGCCCACCCCAATTTGACCTCAAGGCATCCGGATCTCTCCAGGGACACGCCGACGGTGGAAATCGGACGGGTCGGCGATCTGGTGCTAAAACAGTTCTGGTCCGCGAAGTCTCATCCCATTGCCATGCAGGTCGATCTGCAAGACTTCAGCATTCGCCAAACGGTGATCGCCAGCCAGCGCTTTGTCTTTATTTCAGGTCCGGTCAGCGGCTATAGCGCCAGCCCGTGGATTATCGGCGGCTATGTGGACGCGCAAACCGCCGAGGCGCCTCTAGAGAGTGTTCGCCGTTCGCTGCTGTTCGGTTTCGCCACTATATTGATTGGAACCGTCTTGGCTGTCCTGTTGGGGCATGTGATCGCGCGGCCGATCACCGAAGCGAGCGCTAGAATATCGCGTATCGCAGATCTCGAGGTTGAGCAGGTTCGAGAATTGCCGAACAGTCGAATTACCGAACTCGATGCGCAGGCACACGCCTTCAACAATATGCTGGGGGCGTTGCGCTGGTTCGCAATGTATGTGCCACGGTCACTAGTGAGCCGGTTGATACAGAGTGGCGACCAAGAGATAGTTTCCAAGCAGCAGCAACTAACTATTCTGTTTACCGATCTGGTGGGCTTTACGTCTGCATCGGAAACGATGTCGGCGACGGAGACTGCCGAGTTATTGAACCATCACTTCGCTCTATTGGCCGCTTGTGTAGAACGCGAAGGCGGCACCGTCGACAAATTCATGGGAGATGCGCTCATGGCGTTCTGGGGCGCGCCGGATCCGCAACCGGACCATGCCTCACGAGCCGTACGCGCTGCACGCGCCATGGCCGAGGCGGTGCACCAGGACAACCTGGCGCGGGCCAAAGATGGTGCAGCGCCGATCCGCATGCGGATCGGTGTGCACTGTGGATTGGCCGTCGTGGGTAACATAGGCGCACCCGAACGCATGAACTACACGGTTGTCGGCGATACGGTGAACACGGCACAGCGTATGGAACAGCTCGGCAAGGAAATTTCCCCTGATGCCGAGGCTGTGATCCTTGCGACTGAGGACGTGGTTTCTGAGACCGGGCAGCAGGCTGCTTTTGAATCCGTCGGCGCCGTAACCGCCAAGGGCAAGACAGAGCCGATTGATGTATTTCGGATCCTGGTTGATCGATAAGTTTTGTAATCTCGCTCCCCTTTTTTTCTCATCAATTAGCCAGTGTTGGTTGGCAACGGTATCGATAGGCACGAATTGCTTTTGATCTAAAGAGACGTTGTGTGTACGCTCAGGCTCGAGAGCGTAAGAGGCGACATCATGTTTTCCTATGAAGTCCTGAAAGATGACGGGATCATCGTAATGACCGTCACTGGTCAGTTGACAGTGGAAGACTATCAAAATGCGATGCCGAAGTTCCTTGCCGAGGTCAGGTCACAGGCGATCCGCAAACTGTTGCTCGATCTCCGGCGGAACGAGGGCTTTGCATCGGAACGGGCAAAATACCTGTCCTTTGATGCCTGGAAGGAGGGCCGCTTGCTGTTCGACAAATTCGCCGTAGTGTCTCATGACGGCATCCGCAGCGAGACGTCGGAGTTGCTGGAATATTTCCGCAATGTCGAAAAGGATATCCGCCAGTTCTCACCAGCGCAGTACGAAGCTGCATCGGATTGGCTTAAGGGCAAAGCACCGACATCGGCACAGTCGAGAAGATGACCAACGTTTCCTGCCGTGAACGGTTGCCGGACAACCGGCAACCCTTCACAAGAGCGGAAACACCACAATAAGATCTGATCGAGCAGAGCGATATAGATGTTGCCGGGAACCGGCTGAACCGCCTAGAGCGTTTCTTTCTCATGTGGAATCATTTGACCGCGTTTCTGCGTCTGCTGGCTAGGCATGCTTCGCGCCGTGGTCTGGTTGACCGCAAGCGGAGCATAACGACGTCCAGCGGGCGCAGAAACACGGCCTTCGGTGGCCCAAATC
>JAEKFU010000634.1 GCA_016522385.1 Pseudomonadota bacterium | reverse complement strand
GGTCACCTTCAATGTAGTCAATCTTGACGGGATGCCTGACGAACTTCCGTGGTGCGGGACTTATGTAGACCCACGTGTCGCCATGTGTGTCGTAAATCAGCGAAGAGTAGGGAACCACCTTGCGGCTCACGTTCGCACCGGACTCGCCGGTCACTTGCGTTTCGCGAACCACTGCCGTTTTGAGGTCGATCCGCTCGATCGCTTTTTCGGTCAACGTCACGCTGTTGAGTTTCGAACCCTCAACATGTTCAACGTGCGCTGGTTCGATCTTGGTGTAGTTTGACTGCTCGCCACATCCTGAGAGCTGCAATCCGGCAACACTCACTACGGCTGCAAACATGCATCTTTCAATGTATTGCATCTAAACTGCTCCTGTCTTGATCTCAGAAATAGACGGCTCATCCCTAGACACTTCAGGCTTCTGGTCCGTTCCGAACTGCAGATACAGCGCGGGCAAAATCCACAGGTTGACAAGTGTTGAAGTGACCAGGCCACCTAGAATGACAATCGCCATCGGGTTAACGATCTCGAGACCGGCAATGTTACCGAACAACACCAGAGGTGCGAGGACCAGAGCCGTTATCAGCGCCGTCATCAAGATCGGTCCGATGCGCTCCGTCAATCCGCGCTGAACTAGCTCCGGGCCGAAGGCCTGGCCTTCATGGAATTCGAGATTCTGGAAGTGTTTAACCAGCCCGATACTGCTACGTGTGGCGATTACGAAGACTGCCAGCAATCCGGCGAGCGAGCCAATCGAGATCGTGCCGCCGCCGATGAATGCCGCCAGCACACCACCGGAAATGGCCACTGGCAAGCTCAGCGTGACCACTGCCGCCAGGCGCCAACTGCTGAACGCCGCCTGCATAAGGAGGAAAACTCCGATGGCAGCGGCAACGGCAAAGCTGGTGACGCGCCTCAGAGCACTCTGTCGCTCTGCATACTCTCCGAGGACCTCGGCGTGATGTTCTAGCGGAAATTGCATTGTCTTGATGGCACGATCGACATCACTTGCAACAGAGCCCAGGTCGCGTCCGCGCACATTGGCGGTAACGTCAATCCGCCGTGCCACACCTTCGCGCTTGATCACGATTGGTGTCGCCGCGATGCGCACGTCGGCCACATCCTGCAAGCGGACGTGCTCGCCCCTGGGCGTGTCGATCACAAGTTCGCGTACGCTGGTCGTACTATGACGCGTCTCCGGCGTCCCCCATACGACCACATCGAACACCTTCTGTTCCTCGAACAGGCTGCCGACCTCTATGCCCGACAAAAGTACCGCCGCTGAACGACGAATATCGCCTGGCTTGATTCCGTGGCGTTCTGCCTTGGTGAGGTCTGGCTTGATTTCCAAAGTCGGTTCCTCGATCTGGCGCTCGATGCGCGCATCGACGACGCCGCTGATCCCTTCGAGAGATTTCTTAACTTCCTCCGCCTTGCTTTGAAGGGTCTTCCAATCTTGCCCGTAGACGCGCACGATGATTGCTTCGTCCTCTCCCGTCACGGCTTCTCTGATGCGTTTTTTTGTGTAGGTCAGCACATCCTGGGAAAAGCCGGGATAACCGTCAACCACTTGCTGAACCTGCGAAACCGTCCGATCATAATTGGCACCGGTTTCCACGCTGACCCAAAGCTCGCTCGAGTTAACCCCGACCACTTCGTCGGACATAACAGCCCGGCCAACATGGGCGCTGACATTGCGGACGCCTGGAATTGCGCGCAGTTCTTGGCTGGCCCGTTGGACGATCCGATTCATTGCACTACGCGAGGTGCCCGGGCCGCCTTCCCATTCAATCAGCAGATCGCTCTCCTTGAACGAAGGCAGAAGCGCCTGCTGCCCGAGCTGAGGCCAGACGACGATGCCGGCAACCAAGAAGATACCGGCGGCCACATAGGCCAGTGGCCGATTGCGGACCGGCCAGGAAACAACAGGCACCGAAACGCGGCCCAACCATGCCAAGAGACCCTGATGCTCCAGCGGCTTGTCCGACAGGAGCAACCAGCTCAGCGTCGGTGTTACTGTCGATGCTACCAACATCGATGCCAGCAAAGCCAAGCCATAGGAAATAGCGAGTGGCCGAAGGAATGCGCCGGAGACGCTCTCAACGAAGAAGAGCGGCACCACTGCCAGCAAAGCGATCAATGTCGCGTAGAGCATAACACCGCGTATTTGGTGCGAGGCCTCAACAATAATTTTCGCGACGGATTTGTCAGCATCCCCGCTACGATTGTTGCCTAGCCGCTGTACAATGTGTACGACATCAACAATGGCATCATCGATGATGGCAGCGAGGGCCACTACAAGCCCGGCGAATACCATCGCATCGATCGCTGTACCTCGGAAATACAGCACCAGCGCCGCCGCCGACAGGGATGTTGCGATTGAGGCGAGGCTGATCAAACTGACGCGCCAGTTATAAAAAAAGGCGTACAAAACCACAATGGCGAGAATAACGCCGATGAACAGCGCCCAGGAAAGATTGGCGATGGACGTTTCTACAAAGGTCGCCGGTCGGAAAAGGGTTGAATCGATTTCCATGCCGGACAGACCTGGCCGCATCGAATTGAGCGCCTTTTCCACGCCTTGTGTCACTTCAAGCGTATTGGCCCACGGAAATTTTTCAATGATAAGCATGAGACCGGGGCCGTCTGCGACCACCGCATCCCCGATGAGAGGCTGGTGATTTTCCACCACCTTTGCGACATCGCTTAGGACCATCGAACTGCCAACGACGCTAACCTTGGCCAATTGCTCCGGTGTGGTAATAGGCAGGAGATGCCGCACGCCGAGCCTTTGATTAGGCGTATCGATCCATCCGCCGGTGCCGGGGGTCGATGATTCCAGGAAGGTCAAGGGTGATACCCACATTGCGTCACCAGCGGTCTTGATCACTTGATGAAGCGAGACGCCCTTTTGCTTGAGATGTTTCGGATCGACCTGAACCTGAATTTGCCGCTTCCGTTGCCCCCAGATTGATACATTGGCCACTCCAGGCACACCCATCAACCGGGGCCTGATCGTCCATCGCGCGAGCACTGACATGTCGATATGGGAGATCTCCTTCGCCGTCAGCCCTATGTTCATCACCCGGCTTGTCGATGAAAGCGGCTGCAGCATGGCCGGCGCTTTTGAAACATTGGGCAGTCCGTGTGCCAGGGTCAGGCGCTCCTGCACCATTTGGCGCGCCCGCAGCACATTGGTGCCCGGTTCGAATATAAGGACGATCGACGATAGCCCGGGAATTGATTCTGAGCGGATTGTCTTGAGCCATGCCACACCGTTGAGCAGGTCCGCTTCAAGCGGAACCGTGATCAGCTGCTCCACTTCGGTGGCAGACAAACCAAGGGCCTCGGTCTGAACTTCGACATATGGCGGTGAGAACTCCGGGAGGACGTTGACCGGCAAGTTTCGCAACTGGGTTACAGCAGAGACAATCATGAGCGCCGAAACCGCAATTACCAGGAACCGGTTCCGCAAACTCGATTCAATGATCCAGTTCAACACGATTCAATTCTCCTTTTGATTTGCAGGGTCACCGCATGCAGTAACGACCCCCTCCAGAATTGACACCTGCGGGGACCGGATTGCCAGGCAATGCCGGAATTGAATTCATCGCAACTGTCTCTATTGAGCGCTTACCCGCATTGGGCGCCCCCGTCCCCCAAGCCTCGTGAGAGGGACACAGTTCCAACAAACACATGATTGAAAGATGACGAAAGGCGAGGAGTCCGGCAGGTATACAGGCTAAAAAAATTAGCCAGATACGATATTGGACAGCCCCACTTAGGAAAGAGTCGGTTTCCCGAAAAGCATAGATCAGAGAATTTGTTGCCATAAGGATAAATGATCCTAGGACAACAACCGTGACAACGTTAAGAACACTTCTAACAACTGACATCACGCTACCCAATACCTACGCAACGAAGTATTTTCGACTGACGTAGCCTGTTGTTCATTTCTTTGCTCGGTAAAACAATCATGCACACTTTTGCCTCAATTGCAAATACTGATAATCGTCGGCCTGCGCCTGTCGTGTCAGCCGGGCACAAGGTTAGATCGCTAACTTACCTAGGGTCCGGGATAATTTATCCGGGCGCAAGGTTGGGAATGGGCTTGTATGAAGCTTAGAATTTGGCTCGTTTGAAGCTCCGGAAATCGGCGATTTCCTAGGTCATGCGGCGGAATTCTTCCACGGAACGTAATTTACTGAGACCGAACACTTTTTTATCAGCGTAACCCATTGCCAGAAGGGTCTCGAACGGGTCGAACAGCGTCTCATATTCCTCCATGTCTGACCCCTTCGAACCGCGCACCTGCGCATAGCAATCCATGCTGGCCCATACAAACATCGGATCCCCAGAATTAACCGACCGAGTCTGGATTAGATCCGGTGTTGAACGCGGCTCCGGGTACGGCAAAATCCACCTTAGCTACCTTCAGGTGTGCCGGCATGAGAGCGACATGGCGGTGGATGTTTGCGTTCTAGGATCTCTTGAGATTCAGGTTGTGGCGTTGGTTTGACAGGATAGGTTCTAAATCAACATGAAATGCTCTAGACGGTCTGCGAGACTTGCCTCGGGCTTGGCGTGTCAGAGCAGAGTTACTGTCGCCGGCAACGCGAGTACAGTGGCATGGAATTCAGCCAAGCGCGCAGGCTGAAGGAGCTTGAACGAAATAATGTTCGGCTGCGCAAAGTCGTGCCGGAAACTTAAACAAAATCTTGCGCCGCAGGAGCCATCCACACGAGACATCCGAGCCTGATGTCAGCTAAATCCCCCTTATATGAACTGGGTAACCGGCTTTAACGGCAAATGAGTATTATTGATCGTCGTTGAATTGTTAAATTTCGAGCTGTCGGAATTTTAGGAGCGCCCGCTATCCGTTACCTATGACGCAGTTCGTAAGAAAGCTGAAAGAAGAGTACAGCGTCCAGTAATCGCAGAAAATTTCTTAGGTAGTTTCAAGCTAGCCGCACTGACTTTCGAGTCTCTGCCGCAGAATTAGACATTTCGAGTCACCAAGTGTAAGTCATCTGCGCAGTTATAAAGTGCGCATGCCTACGCCCATCGTCCTCTGAGATATAATCCCATTGGTGGCCATATTCGAAACTCAGTTCGAGCGATTCTAACTCAATCCCTGCTGTCACTAAAACTTGGTGTTCTGGTACAATGTTCGCCAGACCCCAGGTCCGGGAATATCCTGGCGCCAGAAAACCGGTAAAATTCTCAAACTCGTGGCTGGCAACCAGTTCCACGGCCAGGGCGGCAGGCGTTGATGTGCTGGATTCATCATCCTCAACGAAAGTCACTGTCTCAAAGGCCGTCACATACTGTGCGCTCGCCGAATAGTCGCCAAATTCGATACCCATTTTCGCACTGCCGCCAAGCCTTCCGTCCCGGAATGGCACTAGATTGATCAGGTCACCTGCACTGTAGATCGAATTGGTGAGGTATAATTCTGTTTTCAACTTAAGATCGTCAGAAATCTCCGTGGTATGCGACAGCCCCCCACCCAGACGCCACTCCTGACGCTGTTTTTCAGGTTTCTCACCCCTGAACTGACGAATCGTCGGATCACGCGTTCCGCGGAAAACGAAGATTTGTGCCAAAAAGCTCTCACCGCCGTCATAAAATACTTCGACACCTTCCCCCGTTACCTCAAAAGCAGTGAGCGTCAGAGGGTCTTCGATATGCATGCTGTCGAAGTTGCCAAAGGGGCTTGTGTAGTACCCCGCCTTCAAGAAAAGAGGGACAGCATCCTTATTGCCGATGCGCACGAAGGCCTTATCCACTATAAGGTTTATTTGGTCAGTTTCGTCGGTAATTTGCTCGCTGGCGAATTCAAAGATGCCTTTGGCAAAGATCCAATCGTAAATT
>JAEKFU010000608.1 GCA_016522385.1 Pseudomonadota bacterium | reverse complement strand
TTCGGCTTGTACGGATCGGGTTATTTCTTTGGACGTCAATGTCTTAGCTGTATCTGTTACGGTTCCCGGTTCCGCGTCTGGTTCCTCAGCATCAACTGGCCGGCCGCTTAACATTGTTCGGGCAAGTGAGGCAAAGGCACCTTCCGGATACTGTTTCAGATAGGCCTCCAGGAGGCTGGGATTGCCAGTGTCCTTGACCGAATTCCAATAGGCCAATTCAAACTCCGGATCTGATCGTGCGGATTGAATTGACGTCGGGTTTTCCTGGAGCTTTTCAGCTGGAAGCAAAACGAGCTGTGCACTCAGTTCGTCATAGTAGGCTGGCCGTTGCACGTGGCCGACCGACGAGGCTAGTTGTTCAACCTTGCCGCGCACGTCGCGCGCGATGTCGGAAATGGATTTTCCAGGTTGTTTCAGCTCATTGATGAGCGTGCGTGTGTAAACCGAAGTGGCCACTTCATCATTATCGTCAAGCCGGTCAAGCGCGCGTTGCCGGAAACCTGCTGAGTACATGATGAATGTGCCGGCAGGCGCATCGGTGCGCGCAAGACCCCGGGTCGAACCAATGGAACGCACGCCGGATTGCTCAAATGGATTGTCGCGACAAGCATCGATAACCAGTAGCCTTGTCCTTGCACCGCTCGCGGCAAGTTGATCGATCAGGCGGTTCAGAGCAATCGCTTCGTAGATCACCAAATCTTTGCGCCCGCTCTGCGGCTTGGGGATGTCGGCCGGCAGGAGATAGTTCTGCCCATCGACAGCGATTCCATGACCGGAAAAATGGACGAGCGCAATATCATCGCGCGACAGATTGGCCTTGAAATCAGCGATTGCGAAGCTCAATGTCCGCCGGTCAGCATTGATGATTTTCGTGACCTCGAAACCGAGTTGTGACAGAGTCGTCCCCATCGCCTCAGCATCGCCAACGGCCTTCTTCAGATTTGGAATGTACTGATACTGATCAATTCCAATGACAAGCGCCAAGCGACGCGGTGACGAGGCTTCCACGACACTGCAAAACATAAGCAGTGCAATTGCCAGAAAGCCAGATAGACTCCGTCTGATCATCTTAGCCTCAGCCAAAAGCAGTCGCCAAATCTGTCGCACAGTCTGGACCAAAACCGCAATAGACACAATTCGATGGAAGACCGAGTTTGGTGTCAGCTCAAAGCATCTGGATCAATGTCTCGGTTCGGCGCTCAGCGGACTCTACGGGCGATGAGCGGCAAAAAACGCGGAGACATTCAGTCCCTGATTCCTCGGCGGGCCGCGCACAAAGATACCTGCTGTTTCCAGTTATCGTTCGCCCCCCCGCTTTGGTGTCGGCGAAATGCTAACAAATTGTTAACCATTAATGGCGCAGGCTGGCATCTGTTAGGTTGTAGATTCCTTTGCCGCCTCAACCCGTGGTTGGGGCGTGATAGCTGCGGAGACCGATTTCTTACAGAATCAGGTTCTTGTCAGTGGCTTGTTGGGACGGGGGGAAGACCATGGCCAACGCATCGACGAACCAGGCATTTGATACAATCGAGGCTGAAGCGCCTGCTACGCATGAGAGCGGGTCCAGCGAGATCAACCGACATGTGGCGTGGCTCGCAAACGCCACACGGGCCAGCCGGTCCACCGATCATGATCCTTATCACTCGCTTCTGATTCTCCGCTTCGCTTTGATCAACCTGCTTGGTTTTGGCCTGCTTACGATCGCATTCCTGCAAGGCCTGGTCGGCCAAGTCGTGGCCGCGGACCGGACCTATTTGTCGGCAATCATCTTCTTTGTGTTTCTAGGCGGGCTCGCCCATTGCGGCTGGAGAATTCTGCGCATCAGCAACGAGCTCAATATGGTGCGGGACTTCGACCCTTTGGTTCCCTCCAAGGCGGCCGAATATCTTGCCAATCTGCGCGGCTGCCCGTCGGGCAACCGCAGCGTACTGGCCGGTGCCCTGAGACTTAAACTCTCTCAGAGCGTGGCCGTCGTCCGCCAGACGGCCGGGAGCTTGGTTTTGCTCGGCCTGATCGGCACGGTGATTGGCTTCATTATCGCCCTTTCCGGGGTCGACCCGGAAACCGTCTCAGACATCGGCGCGGTCGGCCCAATGGTTTCGACGCTCATCTCCGGTATGTCCACTGCCCTCTATACCACGCTGGTCGGTTCGGTTCTTAACGTCTGGCTGATGATCAACTATCAGCTGCTGGCCAGCGGCACAGTCAAGCTGATCACCACGATCCAGGAATTCGGAGAACGCCATGCAGGGGATTGAAAACCTGGATGAGGACGGTGGCGACACCGTCTTTCGTGACGTAATCTTTCTGGCGCTGGCAGGCTTCGTCGCTGTCGTGCTGATGTTGTTGCCCCATCTGAACCCGCCGGCCAAGGCGGAGAACGATGTTTCGAGCCCGGGCAACGTCATTGTCGAGGTCCGTTGGCCGGATCAGCTCAACGCCGATGTGGACCTTTGGGTCGAAGCCCCAGGCGACGTCCCTGTTGGTTACTCGAACAAAGGCGGCAAGGTCTTTAATCTACTGCGTGATGACCTGGGTTTTCTTGCCGACGCCACCAAGCTGAACTACGAAGTCTCTTACAGTCGCGGCGTGCCCAGTGGTGAGTATACTGTCAACGTCCATCTCTATCGCAACGTGAGCAGGCAGTTGCCGTTGCCGGTCGACATTGTGGTTAGCGTCAAGCCGAATCCGCAGGCCTCAGCCCAGCAGATCCTGGCGACCTCGATCCAGCTAACGTCCGTAGGCGAGGAATTGACGGCCTTCCGGTTCGCGCTCGACAAGAGTGGCAAGCTACGCGCCGGCAGTGTGCACGACCTGCCCAAGCCGTTGCGCTCGAAGCAGGCGTCATAATCATGAACGAGATGTTGCTACTCTTCGGTTGCGCCGCAGCGCTCGCGGCCGCCCTTGCGAATATCGGTGTCTGGTCGCCTCGCCGACTCTGGGTCAAGCTGAGCGCAGTCGTGGCAGTCGCATTCTTCCTCCCGGTGACTTATGGGGCGTTTTCCGAACTCCTCAGCCGGCCCAAGCCGGTTGGGATCGAGTGGGCCCAGCGCACTGTGCCGGAAGCCGTCGTCTTGGGCTCACGCACAATCGAGGACAAGGCAATTTATCTCTGGCTCGGATTGAAGGGCCAGCAAGAGCCGCGTGCCTATGCCTTGCCGTGGAGCAAGAACCTGGCTCGACAGCTGCACGCTGCTCAGAAGGAGGCGAAAGCCGAGGGCCGCAGCGTCATGATGCGCCAACCTTTTGAGCGGAGCCTGGATCAGATGGAACGGGTGTTCTATCCTGAACCGCGCGAAGCCCCGCCACCCAAGCAGGTATCACAAGGGGAGGGGCCTTTGGTCTTCCAGGGCACCGATCGGGAAGCTGCTACTGATAACTGACCGCTTGATTGCTGCGCACTCGGACCGCCAGTTACAGGACAAGCATAGGTGCACGATTTTCGAAACACTCTGGAGCCCTTCACTTCGGTTATTGGTGCCGCGAAGAGGCCGGTAGTTAACCGGAAATTCAGCGGCGGAATGTAGTTTGCGTCTTCCAGATTTCAGCACATTGGGAGAGGGGGGTTAGAAGAACCATGGGCGCTGCAAAAATTTTCTCGATTGCAGGAGTTACGGTCGTTTCCGGGCTGATCGGTGTGGGTATGATTGCGGCTAGCAACAAGACGCCCGAAGAACGAGCTACTCGCGCGCTCGAAAACATGGCCAAGGCTGCTGAAGAATTGAAGGGCAGCCGGGTTCATCCCAATGTTGTATTTGATGGTTATGAGGTCGAAGGCAAAGCATTCACCTACAACTACACGCTGATGCACATCATCAACGGTCATTACAATGGTGCAGACAAGGCGCGCATAGAAAAGCTGATGCACGAGAAGGTGTGCAGCGACAGAGGCATGAAACGACTGCTCAAGGCCGACGGAGTGGTTAGATATTCCTACAAAGGCAAGGATGGAAGAGATCTATTCACCATCGCCTTCGACGACGCACTCTGCGGGCTTACAAGCTGACGCATTGTGTGATCTATTTTGAACAGTTCACAGAGTCATCGGCATCCTGTTCAAAGATCCAATTCACGGCGTCGCGCTCTAGCTGTCCTTGGCACTCAAATCCTTTCTTTCACGCATGCTGGCGTTGACCCTTTCTCCTTCAATTCTGAACGCACTCATCACCCTATTGACAGGAATGTTCCGTGTACGACGGTTTATGTTACCGCTTCACCAAAGGGCGATGGCAACGCACCGTCGGGAACTTCTCGAGCATTTGTTGTGGGTCAGGATTTCTGCTTCTGATGTCGTTCAGATGTGACATGCAAGTGTGGAGAAACGCAATTCGTGACCCTCAGCCGGTTCATTTAGCTGATGGCTTCCGCTCCACCGGACGTAGGTAGGCGACGATCGCTACGCGGTCCCGGTCTTCGACACTGCGGTATTAGGGAAACCAGCGGTGGCGAGAGACACGACCCATCGGGCCTCTCAGCTATGGTGATGGCGTGCATGATGTCATGATCCGAATAGCCCTTGCTTCCATCCTCATAAGAGTTGTTCGCCGTAACTGCGATGCCCCATGGCCCATCGTGGACCTGGCCGCCGGCACCGAATTGGTTCTGGAAATCCAGCCGTCCCTCTACCAGTGACGATACCGGACCAATGGCGCGCTGATAAATCGGGTCTGGTTTTGATGAGAACTTCAAGGCCAGAAAAACCTGATCGGCTTAAACATGATAGAGGAGGCGTCACGTCTCCGATGATCCCATCTGAAAGGATCTTACTCTATGCATCAGGACCTAGCTTACACCATTCCAGCATTTGATCTGCTTGAAGCTTTCACAACCCTTGCCCCTGCACAAACCTCCGGTGTCTGCGTAACGGGCCACCGTCGGCCGATTGCTTGCGGCGCGATCGCGCTGGTAGTTGAGGGCTTCTTCGAAACCAATTGCACGGCACCAGGCATCGGCAATCGGTTTGCCGCATGTCCTGCCGGTTTTGGAGCAAAATGACAAGCGGTCACCGCCAACGGTCGGCGTAAAGAAGTTGCGGGTGCCTGCATAGGATGATTGGACCAGAACCGGTGCCATCGCGCTCAGCAGGCCTGCGATCAAGAGTAGCTTTTTCATCGTTGCAGTTCTCGACAGGAAAATTGACTTTGATGGCTACAAACGCGGCACAGCTGCAACGAACCGAAGCTTAATGTGCCGGTCATGTGGCACTCACTGGCATTTGGCTTAACCCGACATCCGCCATGAGATGCCGAAAGCGGTATAAAAGGCGATCCTGAACTGTTTGACAATCCTTGATCCCAAAGAATGCGACGCAAGAAAAGCAGCGAGAACGTTTCCAGCCCCAGATGATGGAAAAGGTCTACGCTTTGGCCGAATGATCCAGCACTCGCTAAGAATTGGCCACAACGATGCGGCCACCTAGGAGTATCAGCAGAAGCGATGCCGGACGCTGACCGAAAGACAATTGCGGCTGCCAGCTCTGACAAACTCATCAAATACTACAACGAAGCCTCGGCGGTTCGACGGTCAACGGACGATCCGCACCGCAAAGCGATGCTAAGTGCGTTCCAAATTGAAATACGTGTAGAGATGCGCGAGCGCCGCAACGTTAGGTAGCCCGATACACCGGGTCTGGTTCGAGTTGAAAAGCCCCGCCTGATGCCTGCGGGGCTTTTCATGTCGTTCGAGATTTAAAGGTTCATGGTTGGCGGTTCATGCCGCCTCGCACACCTCACGGATTGTTGGATCTCCTGTCAAGCGACTTGCGCAGCCTGTCAACACCTCATCCACATCCGAGGCTTTGGCTCAAAAGTCAGTATCGATCAGTCACCAGCGCTCACGCACCAGATCATCACATAGGAGATGATGCTGCCGGCAGCTCTCTTACGGTCCGGGATGTAAAAGAGGGCCCCCGTCAGAGTTCGCAGGACCTTACTGGTCTATGAGGGTATTCCAGCTTTAACCATGTTTTGCGAAATCAAGTATCATGATGGGCATTACTGTCTTGACGCTAGGTCATTCCATGCTAACATGTCCCACGGGTGGGCACCCATCCCCTCACTACTTTAATGCCGGCCCAATTGTTGCGAGGCCCTGCTTTTGGGTGGCGGGGCCTCGACTATATGGAAATTCGGCGCGGTTCGCCGGCACTGGCTTGCTTTCAGATCATCGCGCAATTTGCCAAAGTATGATATTTTCTAGACTTTGCCTCCCGATCAATTTCTGCGCTCACGCAGTACGCAATGCCCCACGCACCTAAATCTGTTTGGCCGTCATCGCTCCACATCTAGCAGCAAGCGGGGCCTGCCTGCCAAATTAACTATTCATTAATCATATTATTGAAACATGACGTTGGGGCAGCGACTTCCTTGCGTATTTGAGGGGATAGTGGGTGGTGAGGCCCCAAGTGTAGCCATTTGGGGCCTCACGCTTTCAATTTTCCGAATATGTTGCCAGGACATGTTTTGGCCAGAGTCTTTCTCAGCCGACAAATGCCCTCAATCCCGCCGCCAACGCATCGCCGCGCCGACACACATTAACGTCGATCGCAGCAACCTTCGGCCGTGTTGTACGGTAAAATGGGCCTCGGCTTAACCGTTGCGAGTGATTGTCGCTTTAGGCCCGAAAGAGGACGTGGCGGTTCCGATGACCGGTATTCAACGATTCATGTCGACAATTGAATGGCAAGCAGTCCATAACGCATGACGCCTTCGTCGTCTGTTTGATCACCCGTATGGACAATTCTTCGGGAAAAATCCAGGTTTGTGCGAACGGTTGGATTCCATGTTGAAACTTGGGCTGGGGCAGACGGATTTAGTTCCGACGGTAGCACTCTTCCACAATCGGTTTGTCTTTGCTTAACAGCGTTAATATGGTCTGTGTGTTTGGGAGATGACACGATGCATCAATCGACACGGGATCAGATCGACTGGGAGCAACCGTTTCCGCATGACGAGTATCTTTCGCGACAGAACAGGGTGCGCAAGACGCTTGAGGCCAATGGCTACAATGGCATTCTGGTCTCAAGCCCGGCCGATTTGAACTATCTGTTTGGCTACGATCAGATTTGGTTCTCACACGACAGTTTGTGCGTGTGTTTCCTGCCAGCAGACGCGGATGAGCATTTGTTCTTTGATAATGATGGCCATGAATTGCTGGTGTCGATCTACCCCGAGATATCCGACGTTGTTTATTTTAAACGCGGTAAAGTCATC
>JAEKFU010000597.1 GCA_016522385.1 Pseudomonadota bacterium | reverse complement strand
CGTAAGGTAAGAATTGGACAAAAGTCTACGGTTCACTCGAATCCTTGCGTCTGGCCCCACCCATTTCATCAACCATGACGGGTCCGGACAGCATAGACGTGGTGACAATTACAGCTCCTCGGAGTTGCGCAAGATAGTAGTCGTGAGTATAGGCGTAAAACTAGATTGATTATCCGACTAGACCTATCGATCAAATAGTTCACTATTCGTGTAGCGATGCTCTGCATATTTGCGCTCATGGACGCAGTGAGCGATTGGTGCGTAGTGCTTGCCATAGTCGGAGACTGACCATCAGGGAAACGGTGATGATGGCGGACTTCTTTGCGAGAAGGCAGGTGGACCATGTCAGTTCTGATATTTATGGCGACGATTACGACCATTGCGCTGTTCTGGCCGAAGGCCGATGGAGGCGGCGTGCGTGTACCGGCGGGCGTCCATCCCATCGATACGATGTTCATGATTGTCCTGGCAGGCCTGCTGTCCATCATCGGCGCCATCCTGTTCGCTGGCTTGTTTTGAAAATACTGCGATCTTGCTGGTCGGCATAATCCTGTTTCACAACCTGTTCGATCGACTGAATGATCTGCGCGTGCCTCTCTGGCCGTCTGTCGACAGACCAGATGCCGCGTAGCGGGTGTTCTAAGGCGTGTCGCGATCCAGTGATGAACTGACGATACTGGCCTATCGCCTTGTCTCAAGCCTGTGCCGTCATGGCAGGGAGGTCCGACTTTGTCTCCTTTTCAAAATCAAGAATTGGAGCCCCCTGTGGGGTGTGGGGTATGTAGGTCTGTATCTGTATCGCATTGCACCCGCTTTGCATCCGTGGAGCGCCTCGATCTCGCGCCTTTCGATTGGCCAAACAAAAAGCGCCGTGGATTTCTCCGGGCGCATTTCTGAAGTTGAATTTCTCGCTACATTTTCCTGTCGCGCCCGTCAAGGGGCGCTTGGAAATCGTCGTGGAAAACGCGATCTTGCAGACCCGTTGCGGTGATGGCGTTGAGGCTCTCGGCACAGAGGTCCGACCTGTTGCCCTTTTCAAAACCAGATTTCAAAGCCCCCCTGTGGGGGGTTTGGGGGGTATATATATCTGTATCTGTATGGCATTGCGTCCGCATATGCGCTCGCATTACGGGGTTTATTCTTATTCCACAGACACTTAGCGGCATTTTAAGCCTGGTCTGACTTGGCATTGACGGCTTTCACCTCATCATCAATGCGTTTCCGGCAAGAGACATCGCAGGTCTCAAGCAATTCTTCGCAATGCGGACGCACTGCGAACGCACTGCGACCGTCATGCATCCGTAGCGCGACAATGCGCGAAGGCAAAAAGTGCACCTTTTCGGACTCTTGAGGCGCCGCTAATCGGCGTCTGCTGCACTCCCGATAATCACCGTCGGCTCAAAGAAGATTTTTTGACCCACTCCAGAAGAATGCCAATGCATCGACGGCAGAGGGAAGGAAAGCCAGAGGAAACCCGGGCACGACCGGGAAACCGAAATGTATGAGGGCTGCTGTCAGCTGCGCCTGACGGTTGGTGCGCGGCGGGTTTGGGAGAAGCTGATCAAGATCGATTGTAACGCTTGTCTGGGGCCGGATCAGAAATTTTGAAGCGGGACCAGGTTCCTTTCGAGAGTGTCTCCATGAGCCGGATTGTTGCTACCCGATGTTGAATTATTGTTTCTGCAGAGCTGTCTTTGAAAGGACAGTAAGAATGGAGTATTGCTGGATCGAAAATCCCGACCCCTGCAAGCAAGAGGGAGCGCTGGCATGAGTCCCACCGCCGCTGAACGACACAGCAAGCGCAACCGTGCGGTGACCGAGGCTGTGAACGATATTCGCACGGTGATGGATGCAGGGCCATCGCTTGAAAATTTGGAGAAGGCAAAGGCGTACCTGATTGCCTTGGCCATGCAAAAGGACCTTTTCAGCTTTGAGGACTTTCCGCTTCCGGAAGATGACGCCATGGAGTGCTCCTACCTGATTCATGAATGTGAGGATGGTACCTACGCGCTCTACGTGAACTCCGGCGCTTCACACCAGTACTACGCGCCGCATGATCATGGAGACGCATGGGCGATTATCGCGGGTGTAGAGGGCCGCGAACGGCATCAGCTCTATCTGCGCCGGAACCCACACGAACCGGGCGACGGGCCTCTCATCAAGAAGGGCGAGGTGATTGTTGCAGCCGATGAGGCCGTCACCATGCAGCCGAACGGCATTCACCAGGTCAATGCCATGGACGGCATGCCCCTCCTGCATCTGCACCTCTATGCCAAGAACTTTATTCTGCAGGGCGAGCGCTGCAAATACGACCTCGACAAGGGCGAAGTTGAGCCCTTCCACCTTGACGAACTCGGCAGTATCACCGACGCCCGCTGATCGCATCAACTATCGGGCACGAAAGGTTCCGGCCCTGAAATGGAGCAAAGATGCCGTCACTTCCTCCTGAAGCCCGCGAAGCCTGGCTGAACCGCGAACGCCGAATGGTCCTGACGACGACCGATCGGAGCAACGTGCCCAACGCCATCTGGATCCTCTGTGCAGAATTGGTCGATGATGACAAGATCGTCATTGCCAATAACTCCATGAGCAAAACGCTGGAGAATATCGAAAACGGCTGCAAGGAGTCGCTGCTCTATATTGCGCCGGAACGGGAGGCCTACCAGGTCAAGGGTTCAATCGAGAACCATCCAAGCGGCCCGGTCTATGACAACATGAAAAGCTGGCTAAACCCGGACTATTCGGGCAGGAGCGCCGTTCTGCTCACAATCGAGGAAGTGTACTACGGTCCAAACAAGGTTGCCTGAGAGAAAACGTCGATGACAGCCCTGACCCGCGAACAACTCTACAAGATTGTCGACTTTGCCTTTGCCGGCGAGCGCGTGCACTCCACCATTCGCCTTGCCGTGGCGGTGGTGGATGCAAGCGGGCACACTTTGATTGCCGCGCGCGAGCCTGACGCACCTGCGCTCCTCTTCGACATTGCCCAGTCCAAGGCAAAGTCCTGTGTGGCGATCGGCATGCCGACGCGCGCCATCATGGATCTGGCCCTGAAGAAGCCCACCTGGTTTGGTAGCGCGTCGCGCGTTGCCCAAAGTTCAACAGGCTCACCGCTGTGGGGCGCTCTCGGCGGTGTCATCATACGCGACAAAAATGGTGCGCTGGTCGGGGCAGTTGCTGTCGCCGGCGACACGGGAGCTGGCGACGAAGCCCATGCCAAGGCAGCCATTGAACATATTGGCTTCGTTGCCGATGTAGATGGTCTCGATGTCGAGTGGTGACTGTTGGCCTGAAGGGAAGTGTCTTTAACCTTCTCAGTGAGATTGGGACATTGGTTGCCGGATCGAGATGAGTCTGCGTTGGTGAATAAGCCCAGTCGCGCCATGGCGCTGTACACACGGCAAGAAATGGCACTGATTGCCCGTGCGCGCAACCTGGCAATTGCAATCTCGGCATTAACAGGCAATATATCGCGCCGGTTTGGCAGGGCGCGGTTTTGGGCTGCGCCGAGGAGAGGGGAGAACGACGTGGCCTGGTCGCCGGACAAGACAATCGTCAATTCATGGAACGAGTGGGACCCGCTTAAGCATATCATTGTCGGTGTTGCCGATGGGTGTTGCATCCCGCCGCCCGAGCCGGCGCTTGACGCCAAGGTGCCGGAGGACTCCGACATGCGCGGTCAGTGGGGCCCGCGTCCCCAAGACACAGTCGACATTGCCAATGAACAGCTCGACGGTTTCGTCCGTATCCTGGAAGCGCGTGGCGTCAGGGTCGACCGGCCGACACCGCTGGATTTTGATCGCCCGGTCTCGACGCCCGACTGGCAGACCGGTTCGATGTTCGGCTGTATGCCAGCGCGCGATGTCATTCTCACCGTCGGTTCGGAGATGCTCGAAGCCACCATGAGCTATCGCAGCCGCTGGCACGAATATCTGTGTTACCGGCCGCTCTTGCAGAAATACTACGACGAAGACCCCAATATGCGTCATGAGGCAGCACCCAAGCCGCGCCTCACCGATGCCGACTATCATTCCGACTATCTGTCTGAGGAAATCGGCATCCAGAAGCGCCTCGAGTGGACGGCAGCCAGGCATTTCGTCACCACCGAGGAAGAACCCTTGTTCGATGCAGCCGATGTGCTGCGCTTCGGCAAGGACCTGGTGGTCCAGCACGGTTTCACCACAAATCTGAAGGGCATCGACTGGCTGCAGCGCCATTTCCCCGATCATCGGGTCCATGCCGTCAATTTCCCGGGCGACCCCTATCCGATCCACATCGATGCCACCTTTACACCGCTCAGGCCCGGTCTCATCGTGAACAATCCGGTGCGCCGCCTGCCGGATGATCAGCGCAAGCTTTTTGAGGACAATGACTGGGAGATCATCGATGCCGCCCAGCCGGCGCACAACGAGCCGCCGCCCCTGTGCTATTCCTCCGTCTGGCTGTCGATGAACGTGTTGATGGTCGACGAAAAAACCGTGTGCGTTGAAGCCTCGGAAGTCTACCAGATGGAACAGCTCGACAAGCTGGGTTTCGAGGTCCTGCCGGTGCCGTTCCGTGACGCCTATGCGTTCGGCGGCGCGCTACACTGCGCCACCACGGATGTCTACCGCGAGGGCACCTGCCAAGATTACTTCCCCAAGCAATCCTGAGCGCAGATCAGAATCCGTCCGGAGAGTAGCTGAAGAAGGCCTTGGTGACGTCTTCGATGATGTCCCAGGTTACCCGCTCGCCCCTACGCGTGTAGAAACTGTCGCCCGGGCCGAATTCCTGTTCGCTGCCATCCGGCCTGATCAAGCGCATGCGTCCGGCCAAAAGGACCTGCAATTCGTCGCCCAATTCGGTGCATTCGAAAGCACCGGCGGTGCATTGCCAGATGCCGAGCCGGGTAAAATGGCCGGGCCCGCCTTCATCGAGGCGGCCGAAGGCTTTCGGCTCACCGCGCATGATGCGATAGTCTGAAGCCGGATTGGTGAATGGCCAGCGCTCGAGCGGGCCTATTTCCTGTTCGACTTTGTAGGTATGCAAGTTTAACTCCTCACGTCGTCCGCGGCCTTGACTCAAGGTTCCATACGTCAACAGACCCTAGAGCAGTCACTGCGGCGATTGAATTCACCCCGAAGCCGCTGTTATCCAAAAAAAATTAATCCCCGTAAACCTCATCATTCGTTTGATTTTTCTTCCAAGTTGATGACACTGGCGCGGCGAGATTTTGCCTGGGAGGGAAACCTGCATGGTCAAAGCTGCCGTGTGCCGGGAGTTCGGCAAGCCGCTTACAATTGAAGACATCGTACTGGCCGACCCAAATGCCGGCGAGGTCAGCGTCGACATCAAGGCCTGCGCCATCTGCCACAGCGACATTTTTTACGCCGAGGGCGCCTGGGGCGGTAAATTGCCGGCGGTCTACGGCCACGAGGCTGCCGGTGTCGTCGAACAGATCGGCGCGGGCGTGCGCAGCGTTGCTGTCGGTGATCATGTCGTTGTCACGCTGGTGCGCTCATGCGGTGAGTGCCCATGCTGCGCCAAGGGCTATCACGGGTCCTGTGAGACCAGCTTCCCACTCGATGCCAACTCGCCGCTGAGCGATGCCAACGGCAATGCGATCGTGCATGGGCTGCGCACCGGGGCCTTTGCCGAAAAGGTCGTGGTCGACGCCTCACAGGTGGTTGCGATCGACAAGGATCTTCCATTGGACAGCGCGTCACTACTGGCTTGCGGTGTGATCACCGGACTGGGTGCCGTCATCAACACGGCAAAGGTCGAGCCGGGCGCCGATGTCGTCGTCATCGGGACCGGCGGCGTGGGTCTCAACGCAGTCCAGGGTGCAGCCATTGCCGGCGCCCGCCGGATTATTGCGCTTGATCTGGCGCAAGACAAACTGGAGGCTGCCTTGCAGTTCGGCGCAACGCATAGTGTACGGGCTGATCGCGATGACCTCACTGACGAGATCAAGTCGCTGACCGACGGTCGCGGCGCCGACTATGTGTTCGTTACGGTTGGCGCCAAGCGGGCCTATGATCAGTCATTTGACCTGCTGGCCAAGGGTGGAGCGCTGGTGGTGGTCGGCATGCCGCCGGTCGGCGTCACATCCGAGTTCGAAATCCTGGATATTGCCAATGACACCAAGCGTATCCTCGGTTCAAAGATGGGGTCATCGAACATCCATGTCGACTTGCCAAGACTGGTTGAGCTTTACAAACAGCGGCGCCTCAAGCTTGATGAGCTGGTGACCGGTCGTTATGCGCTCGAGGAAATCAACGAGGCAATCGCCGCCGTCAACCGTGGCGAAGCGCTGCGCAACGTCATTCTGTTTTAGACGAGCTCACAAATGTC
>JAEKFU010000583.1 GCA_016522385.1 Pseudomonadota bacterium | reverse complement strand
GTTGTTGAAGGCCGGCCCAATGTGTGGGGTGTGCTGAAGGGATCTGGAGGTGGTCCGTCGGTCATGCTTGTGGCCCATCTCGACACGGTCGACGTTGCAGGATACGCCCAGCCGTTCTCGGCGCGTGTCGCAGAGGGCAAGGTGCACGGGCGTGGCGCCTGTGACATGAAGGCGGCAATCGCCTGTTATCTGGAAACTGTTCGCCTGTTAATCGAAAACGGTATCCGGCTCAAGGGCGATCTCATCATCGCTGGCCTGTGCGATGAAGAGCACCTGATGATCGGCTCGAAGGACATGGGAGCCAACGGCCCCTGGGCCGATTTCGGCATCGTCGGCGAGCCGACCTCGCTGCAGATTTGCCCGGCCCACAAGGGCCAGCTAGGGCTGGTGATCAGAACGTTCGGCAAGGCGGTTCATTCCAGCATGCCGGAGAAGGGCGTTAATGCGATCGAGCGCATGTGTCGGGTTATCGGGTGCCTGGCGACCTATGATGCCGAGTTGCAGGCACGCGATAATGCCCACCGGCTCTGTGGTCATGGTCGGTTCTCGATGAATGTTATCAAGGGCGGAAGCGTTGTGTCTGCTGTGCCTGATGTTTGCGAGATGGAAGCGGACCGACGCACCCTGCCCGGCGAAAGCCTTGAGCAGGTGATCGCCGAGTGCCGGGCGCGGATCGACGACATGGCCAAAGATGTGCCGGGTTTCAGCTACGAGATTGCCGGGCCGACCCTCGATGTAAGCGCGCTCGATGTCCCGTTCGACTCGCCGCTCATTAAGTCGCTCCAGACCGCTGTCGAGGCGGCGCTGGGTGAGCCGCCGGTGGTTACGGCCTTTCCGGGCGGCACCGATGCGCCCAATCTCAAATTCCCATGCGTAATTTGTGGACCGGGCCATCTGGAGCAGGCGCACAGCCTCAACGAGTTCGTCGAGGTCGACCAGCTGGTGAAGGCAACGTCAATCTATCTCAACGCCCTCATCCATTGCTCAGGCTGAGTGGCCTAGGGTCTTTCTCAAATGGTTCCATGCGACAAAGACACGCTCTAAGGTTCCAGCACGACCAGTTCGATCGGCGCCTTGTCGAGCCGTTCCGGTCCGTTGCGCGTCATGAGGTAGCTGCCACCCAGCAACATACCCTGCTTGTCCATGAGCGACTGCATGGAGGCATGGATGTAAAAGGCCATGCCGGCTTCAAGCTGATCATTGCATTCGAGCTGAATAGTGATCTGGTTTTCCCAGATCGGCGGATAGGCGGCGGATATGCCGACCCCGAAACGCATCGGGCAACACTCGCCGAGACCGCGTTCGGCGAGGCAGGCGCGGTAGGCCTGTTCCATGTCACCTATCCGCGCGCCGAGCCGGGCAGCGGCAAGGCCGGCCTCATAGGCCTTGATGCCACCATCGGCCATCTCGCGCATACGCGGTGTGGGCTCACCGAGAACCAGGGACCCCATTGTCACGCACTGATAACGCCGGGCAACGCCGGCAAACTCGGCATGCACCAGATCACCGGCGCGCAACCTGCGCGGCGATGCCATGGCATGCTGGCAATGGTCGCGGGCGCCTGACGCCATCCAGGTCGGCACTGTCGGGTAATCGCTGCCGGCCGAGCGCATCGCATATTCGATTTCCGCTGCCAGTTCGATCTCCGTCATGCCAGGCCGTGCCTTGCCGAAAAACGCATTGATCCCGGCATTGGCATAGGCTGCGGCCTGCCTCAGGTAGACAATCTCTTCATCGGACAAAATGGTCCGCAATTCGCCCAGCAGCCGCCAGCAGTCGCTGACCGCAACATCGCCGAGCGCATTCCTGATCGACAGAGCGAGGGCGCCGGTGGTGGTTGGGCCGGAGAGGTCAAGGCCGACTGGCTTGCCGGTGAGGCCGAGATCGGACAGAGCACGGCCTACAAGTTCGCTGAGTTCAAGCGCGCCAAGGCGGAACGGTCGCAGATCGCCAATGACAAGGGTCTCGTCGGCCTGCGGCACATCTCCGTCGCGCAAGATGAGGATCGGTGTGTCGCTGTCGGCGGCGAGCACCATGGCTTGCGAACCGATCGCGTGGTGAGTGTGGGCCTCATACCCGGTGAGGTAGTAGATCAGTTCCGGCGATGTACAAATGCAAGCGGCTAGGCCGGCCTCCTGCATCAATCTACTCCCGCCCTCGATGCGGCGGCGATGCTCATCTTTCGAGAATGCCCGGTAGTGCCAATCTTCATGCACTGTGGCCCCTCCAATTTCGAGTGAAGCTGGACATGACAGTTCCCCTAATAGCCGGCGGTGTCAACGTCGGTCGAGGGCCGCTTTGGGACGTTTCAGCCTACGTCCTGAACTGTTCGTTGTCGGCCTTTATGCAAACGAAATTACCGCAAGAACGGACATCGAAATGAAAAACTCCCTAGACCATATCGGTCCCGTCATCCCCAGCCAGTCGGAAGGTGCCTTTGGCATATCGGATGGAATCCTCCAGCACTGCCATAAGGGCGGCAATGCTGGTCAGCACGCCCGAGATTGGCAGGATCGCCATCGCGTACTTCTTCGGCATGTAGTTGGGTTTGAACACGATCTGGCCGTCTTCCCAGGCGAAGTACCACATCTCCCAGTACCTGCCGCCCATCGTCGAAACGACCTGGATCCCGTAATAGACAATGACGATCCCGAGACAGAAAATCACCAGCGACCAGAACTGCTGAACGATAAATGCCAGCCGCAGCGATAGCCGGGTGTAGATTAGATCAAGTGCAATGTGGTTGCGGTCCCGCACTGTGAGTGCGAGAGCGAGGAATACAAGCCAGATGTTGCTCAGCACCGTCAGCAAATCGCCCCACACGGGCGGATCTTCAAAATAGTAGCGCATGATGACCGAGTAGACGGTGAAGACGACCATGAGCATCAACAAGGTACCGCAGAAGGCCGTCAGCACCTTGTGCACCAGCCTGTCGATTACATGGAGATAGCGAGGCATCGTGTCCGTCTTCCTTGTCTCACTTAAGCGTCCCGGCCTGCTGACCGTTCAGCTTGCGCCGGATTTGTGCTGAACTCTTCAATTTGCAAATCCCATCAGCTTCGGCAGGAACATGGTAATGTCCGGTATCACGATAAGCAGGAACAACAGCCCGAACAGGGCAATCAGGTAAGGCAGCATGGCCCGCGCAACACCTTCCAGCCGGGCCCTGGCGATGGCTCCTGAAGTGAAATAGGCAACCCCGACGGGTGGCGTGACCGAACCGATGAGGAAGCCCACAACGACAACAAGTGCCGCCTGCACGTCCGGATAGCCTGCCTTGACCATGACATCGACAAGCACCGGTCCGACGACGATGATGTTGGCGGCCGAATCCATCACCATGCCGAGCAGGCAGATGAAGATCACCAGGGCAAGAGCAAACATCATCGGTTCTTGCGCATATCCCAGCAGCCATTCCTCCAGCTCCCTATTGGCGCCCAGCGAGGTCAACAACCAGCTGAACGGACCGGAAGCGGCGATGATGATGAACACCATTGCCGAGTTTCGAAATGCGCGCACAAAGGCGCCCTTGCAATTCGACCAGGTAATCGTTCGGTAGATGAACAGCCCGACAAACATCGCAATCGTCGCGGTCAGCGCACCGGCCTCGACCACACTGGCAATGCCGCCCACGACCGCACCGACCAGGACGATGGGAATGAGAAGGGCGAACGATGATCTGTAGCCGACTATGGCAACCGCCTTCAGGCTGAACGGCTCTTCGCTGCGCTCAAAACCGTTGCGCACGGCGATGAAATGATTGATGACCATCAGCACGGCGCCAATCAGGATGCCGGGTATGATGCCCGCCGCGAACAGAGCGCCCACCGAAATGCCGCCGGCATTGGCCAGCACGATCATCATGATACTGGGCGGAATGATCCCGCCGATGGTCGAGCTCACAGCGGTGATGGCGGCAGCGAATGCCGGCGGATAGCCAGCCCGCCTCATCGCAGGTACCAGCAGCGAACCCACCGTTGCCGTATCCGCCACGACCGATCCGTTCATACCGGCAAAGAACATGCTGACCAGCACGTTGACCTGCGCCATGCTGCCGCGCATCCGCCCGATGAGGCGCTTGCTGAGTTCGACCAGCCGATCGGTGATCGTCGCACTGGTCATCAGCTCGCCTGTCAGCATGAAGAACGGAATTGCCGTCAGCGGCACCGAGTCGATTGCGCTGAACATTTGGCTCGGGATCAGGATCAGTGGCGCGGCGCCTGTAAACAGAATGTAGACAACTGGGATCAGGATGAGCGTGAAGCCGATCGGCGCCCCGGCCAGGATCAGGGCCAGGAGAACGACGAGAAGGAGTATAATTTCCATCGAACAGTCAGCCTCGCTGTCACCTGTTTGTCCGGGCCGTTGTCAGGATCGCTCGGCGCAATCACGCCCCGGCTGCCCAAGCATGATCTCAAATCGGGCGTTGATGTACCTTTGGATCGCGCCGCGCTGTAAGCCCGGATTATAACGGGTATCTATCTGAAACGAAGCGCATAGCTCCAGAAACGCGCGCGGGGACCGCACAACCGGCGATCCCCAGCTTGGTCAGCCAAGCGGACAGGCGTGGGCCCGCTCAGCACTTAGAGCGCACCGGCCTTCTTGAGCGCGGCGATGAAGTCATCCATGCCCTGATCCTTGAGGATGCGCTCGGCTATTGCGGGTTCAAACGTGCCTTTGGCATCAATCCAGGCTGTGATCGCGCCTTCGCGCCACTTCGCGAGTTCAGCTTCGCTCGGCTTGTACCATTCCTTAATCGTCGCCTTGATCGCCGTTTCACCGTCTTCGACCCATTTGCGGTCGAGCTCGCTGACCTTGTCGCCGAAGGCTTGGGCAGCAGCATGGAGCCACTCTTTTTCCTCATCGGTCAGGGCATTGTACTGGGTGATATCCATCGCGAGCTGATTGCCCGACCAGGCACCGCCAATCTCGGTGAAGTATTGCGCGACCTCATGCAATTTGGCGATGTGCTGCCATGGAACGGCGACGTACTGCCCGGAAACAACGCCGGTCTGCAGGCCCTGGTAGAGCTGGGTCCAATCGTAAGGCACCGGCACGGCGCCCCAGTTCTTGATCAGCGTGTATTCGATCGGGCTCTTGGTCACACGCCACTTGATGCCTTTCATGTCGTCGGGGACATGAACAGGGCGCTGCGCGTTCGCGAGCTGGCGGAAACCGCCGCTGGAATAGACGACGAGACAGATATGTCCGGTCGTCTTGGCGGCCAGCTCGCATTGCCTGTCCGACAACCACTCTTTCGAAATGCGATCGGCGTCTTCGATGCTCTTGAAGATGTAGGGCAGATCGAAGATCGCCAGTTCGGTGCCGAAACTGCCGAAATTGGCTGTGGAACTGGTCCATAGCTGCAAGAGCCCCTGATTGGCCTGCTCGCCGCAGGTCTGCTCGCCGCAAAGCGAACCGCGATAGTGCGGCTCGACCTTAAGCTTGCCGCCCGACACCTTTTCAAGTGTCGGAATGAGGGCCTGGTCAATGGCATCTCCAATGGGCATTCCAAGTCGCCCCACTGTGCCAAGCTTGAGAACCTTCTCCGCCACGACAACCTCGCTCATCATTGTCAATGCGAGCGCAGCGGCGGCAATCGTCTTGAAGTGCTTACGAATTGCCATCATTCCATCATCCTCCCGTGAGTTGTGATTTCTCGGGTCAGATAATCAGCAATGTGCACGGCGCGAAAAGTGACAGATTGCGCGATTAGGGGTGACAGTCGGCGCCGCTCATGTAACACTTTTTTGTTGAGCGAGCACACAGAGCTCGTGCTCGCCGCCTTTCCCGGCCTCGCTGCAGCGAGGGAAGAATTCGATGAACCACCTGTTGCCGCTCTTTCGCAAACTGCCGGAAGGCCCCAATCTCAGCCGGCGTGACCAGATTTGCGAACTGGTGAGCGCCGCCATTTCCGCCAGAGCGGTATCACCGAACGCATCTCTGCCGTCATGCCGCCAGATGGCCGACCAGCTGGGCGTTTCGCGCAACACCGTTTTTGCGGCCTATTCGCGCCTGATCGATCTCGGATTGATCGTGGCGAGGGACAGATCGGGATATTATGTGAACCGGGAAGTCTTCGCCAACCCTGATGCACCAGAGATGGACGATGTCGGCGAAGGAGAAGTTCCCTCGCCGGTCAGGTTCCCGTCTTCGTCACTCATTCCGCTGGACAACCCGCTGGACTGGCGAAGTTATCCCTATCCGTTCATCTACAACCAGATCGATCCCGACCTGTTTCCAGTGGACGACTGGCGCGAGTGCTCGCGTCTCGCGCTTGGGCGCAAAAACGTCAATCTGTGGACCGGAGATTCAGTCGAAAGCGATAGTCCATACCTGATCGAACAGCTGCGCCAGAGATTGCTTAGCTCACGCGGCATCGTGGCCAAGTCGGATGAGATCCTGGTCACGCTGGGCGCTCAGAACGCGCTGTCGGTTCTGGGCACACTTTTTGCCCAGTTCGACCAGCCGATTGCCGTCGAGGATCCCGGCTTTTTCGGCGCCTTCAATGCGTTCCAGATGGCCGGCAACAGATTGGTCGGGGTGCCGGTAGACCGCGAGGGGCTCATCCCGTCAGCCATACCAGCCGGGGTGAAGCTGGTCTTCGCCACACCAAGCCACCAGTTTCCCACCATGGTCACGATGTCCCCTGCACGGCGCCGGGAATTGCTGGATGCGGCCGAAAAGAGCGATTTCGTGATCATCGAGGACGACTACGAGGCGGAGATGAACTTCCAGGCCCGGTGCTCGCCTTCGCTGCGGTCGATGGACCGCAACCAGAGGGTGATCTACATCGGCAGCTTGTCCAAGACGCTGTCACCGGGCATTCGCATTGGGTTCATGGTGGCCCATCGCGACATCATTCGCGAGGCGCGCGTCGTGCGCGGGACTATGTTCCGGCACCCGCCAACCTTGATACAGGAGGTCGTCGCGCTGTTCATCCGGCTGGGCTATTTTGATGCCCACCTGCGCACTCTCGAACGCCGCTACAGGCGGCGGTGGCAGGCCATGCGGCAGGCAATTTCGACCCATCTCCATATGCTGAACCAGTTCGACAACAGGGGCGGCACCTCCTTTTGGCTCGCCGGGCCCGACGAGTTCGACGCGACGCTGTTGCGCACGCGGCTGCGCGAACGCGGTGTGCTGATCGACGGCGGCCAGACCTTCTATCTGGCACAGGACCGCAAGAACGGCCTGCGTTTGGGCTTCGCCTTCGTACCGGTCGAGAAGCTGGAAGACGGAATCAAGCTGATCGCAGAAGAAGTGAAAGAGCTTATCTGAGCACGCGGGCGCAGGCAAAATTGTCCCCTCTTTCCGTCCGCTCTGTCCCTCCCATAATCCACATTGATCTGTCAGTTCTGGTCAGGATGAAATTGCTACGCCGCAGCCGCATTCGGGCGGAAACCGACCTTTGCGCGCAAAGTTGCACAAAGCCGAGGCTGGCCGGCGTCAAAACGTCAAGCGAGGTGGAAATTGAGCGCGATCAACGAGACCCTTACCGCCTGCCGCCCTTTCAACATCGCGGTGCCCGAAGAGATGCTGGCCGATATCCGACGCCGCATCGAGAATTTTCCTTGGCACGAAATGCCCGATGACGGCGGATGGGAGTTCGGTACGAACCTCGACTACATGAAGGAGCTGTGCGCCTACTGGCTGGAGGGTTTCGACTGGCGAAAGCAGGAAGCGGCAATCAATCACTTCTCTCAGTTCATCACCCCGGTGGACGGGATCGACATGCATTTTCTCTATGAGAATGGCAGCGGACCCGACCCGATGCCGCTGCTCATTTCCCACGGCTGGCCGGGCAGCATCGTCGAATTCATGAACATCGTCGAGCCCCTCGCCCATCCCGAACGGTTCGGCGGACATGTCGAGGACGCCTTTGACGTGATTGCGCCGTCTCTGCCGGGTTTCGGGTTCTCCGGCCGTCCCCCACGGCCATATGGGCCACGCCGGATGGCATCGGTCCTCAATGGGCTGATGACCGATGTGTTGGGATATCGACGGTATCTGGCTCAGGGCGGAGACTGGGGCGGAGCAATCTCGTCCTGGCTGGGCTTCGATCACGCGCCTGCCTGCCAGGCGATCCACATCAACATTCTGACAATGCGCCACGCCGCCGGCCCCCAGACGGACGAGGAGCGCGAGTGGCAGGCCAGGTTCGACCGCGACCAGATCATGGAAGATGGCTATCGCACGCAGCAGGCAACCCGGCCGCAGACGTTGAGTTATGCAATGATGGACAGCCCGGTCGGAATCGCCGCTTGGCTGGTGGAGAAGTTCAACTCGTGGTCGGACACGCAAGGTGACGACATCGAGAGCGTCTATTCCAAAGATGAGTTGCTGACCAACATCATGGTCTACGTCACCACCCGCACGTTTAACACGGCCTCATGGATCTACTACGGCCGGCGCGAGGAAGGAGGACGCATCCTGAGCGAGGACGAGCGCCGCGTCGAGGTCCCGACCGCGTGCGCGCTGTTTCCCGCCGAGATGCTCGCCTGGCCGCCGCGCTCCTATGTTGAGCGGCTTTACAATGTCCAACAATGGACCGAGATGCCGCGTGGGGGTCATTTCGCTGCGCTCGAACAGCCCCAACTACTGGTCGACGACATCCGCCGCTTCGCGCGCCGCCTGCGAGGGTTGTGAACTGCACGCCTTTCAGAAACGCTCTATCTCGCTGGGACAAGGTCAGAGAGTAAAAAGCAGTTACAGAGGCTTTCCTCACGCCACAACGGCTTGACATTCAACCGCCTTTCAGTCGAGCAATTGCAACTATGGATGCGCTGGTCAACGTCGCCTTTCCCGTCTTTGCAATTGTGTTGTCAGGGTATCTTTCCGGGCGTCTGGGGGTGCTTGGTGGTGAGTCGGCAGCGGCGCTAAATCGCTTCGTCTATTATTTTGCTCTTCCGCCGCTTTTGTTCATCTTCACCGCCCGGGCACCGATTACAGAGATATTGCACTGGCCGTTTATATTCACCTTTGTTGGTGGGTCTGCCCTCACATTGTTGGTTGCACTGATTGTCAACCATGTGTTTTTGCGACATCGCGGCCTTGGAGAATTGAGCCTTTTTTTGTTGACTGCAGTGTTTGCCAACACCGCGTATATGGGTATTCCTCTGTTCGCTACTGCGTTTGGGCCTGAAGGCACCTTACCGGCAATCGTTGCCACGTTGGCTGCCAATACCGTTTTGATAGGAGGGGCAATCGCGGCCTTGGAAACGGTGCAAACGCCCAATGCTTCAATCTACAGGTCCGTCTTAAACGTTGGTCGAACGCTTGTTCGCAACCCGCTTCTGATCGCTCCTGTCATGGGAGCCCTCGTTTCGTTATTGGCATTGCCAATTCCCAAGCCTGTCGGCAATTTTCTTGACCTTATGGCCGCGGCTGCCGGCCCTGCGGCGCTATTTGCACTCGGTCTATCGTTGTTCGGCCGCAAGCTGCTGGGTGATGTCGTGGAGGTCGCATGGTTGACAGCTTTGAAGCTCCTGGTTCATCCGATAATGACCTATCTGCTTGCGACCTACGTCTTCGTGATGGAGCCGGTCTGGGCGAAGTCAGCGGTGATCTTGTCCGCATTGCCGGCAGGTGCCCTGGTATTTGTGGTTGCGCAGCAATATGACGTTTATGTACAGCGCGCCTCATCTGCAATCGTTGTTACGACCGCCCTATCGGTGCTTACCATCTCATTGTTGCTGATTTGGATGCAAGTGGGGTGACATGCATGATGTTGATAATGTCTGAAGGGGGTCAAAAAACCCCGTTCTCGACACCATTCGTGAGCGTGTGAAAGGTGCCCCATAGTCGGCGTATCCGCCGAGAACGTCCGTAATCAGGGGCAAGGCTGAAGTACCCATCCACGGGCCTGCACGGCAGCTTCGTGCCACTGGCACCCCGTCTCATGACCAGACAGCGGCGTCCTGCGCATGTCCTTGCGGGCCGAAAATACATCACTGCCGACGACTACCAGATTCAACTAAACTCAGTTGTTTTTAAACAAATGTGCCAAATTGCGGCAGCTGTTAATGACCGGCGAGATTCTCTAGTGAAGGTGATTGTACTTTTCTTTAACACGAAAGCACCGTCCGCCGTCGACTAGGGCGAAACGGCCTCGGCCAAACATAGCTTCAACTCAGACGACCGAGAAGAGATCTTTCTAAAACTTGCGAAACTTCACCCCCTCATTTCCGTAGTACCAACCACTGTTGTTGTGCTTCAC
>JAEKFU010000577.1 GCA_016522385.1 Pseudomonadota bacterium | reverse complement strand
ACTGCCGTCTGCGCATCACCTGACGGCAACAGCTTTACCTGATCGGCAATGACAGCCTCGATGGACTGGAATATGGCATCGACGCGGTCGCGACCGGCAGAGAGTTTCTGCTCATCGACAGCGGGTTGCTGAACCGCTTCGAGAACCACAATCCCATAGTCGGATATTCTCCCAGAGAGCAGAATAAGTAGTTCCAAATGGCGTTGTGCCATCGAAGCGCGTTCGAGCAGATGGTCGGACTGGCGGGCGACCAGCATCAGTACGCCGACTGCGATCGTAACAAAAATCGTACCTCCGGCCAAAATGCCGATCACTTTGGCGCGTAGGTTCAAGCCCGACTTCAAGTGCCGAAAACGATGCTTCATGACCTTGTCTGCCGATTTCGTAATTCCACGGTCAATCCTTGTCCGGCAGCAAACCCTGGGGGGCTTCGAAAAATCTTATCCGTGATGACTGGTTGACCGAGCCGACATTGCCGGCAGCCGTCGAGGGCAGCGAGCCTTCAGCATTGGTTTCGGCGATCATCGCAATACCACGACGGATCTTGCGGCCGGCACGTTCGGCGCGCTCATGCAGCGACTTGGAGTAGGAAATCTCATAGGCACGCGGCCGCCGATCGGCAAGACCTTGATCAAGATCCTTCGCCCACAGGAAGATACTGTCGGGCTCTTGCACCTCGACGGCAACCAGATAGAGCTTTGACGGCAGCGAGGTACTGGGCACCGGCCAACCCAGCAAACCGGGGTAAGATTTGTAAGTCACCACTGACAGCCCTAGGACGACGATTGTCGCAAGTGCTTTGACCGAAAAACTCCATCTGGAGTAGATGTGCAGGCTTAACAGGATTAGCGCAATCGCAAAATATGCGGCGGTCAGTCCCCATATGCCCCAGTTTAAGACTTCCATTGCATCTATTCCACACGAGACTGGTCAGAATGATACGAGCTTTTTTGCCAGCCGATTGATATTGACGACCTCGCCATCGGCTGCGAGCGTGAAACGGACGGCGGTTTTTTCGGTGCCTTTGCGGGCCAAAGTAATTTTGTCGTAGAAAATGATCTTGTAGATTGGATTGACCCGGGCGACACGAATTAAAACCTCAACCGGCGCACCGGAACCAGTCTCGTAATAGTGCAGATTGATGGTGTATTCGCCCGGCACCAGTCCGCGGATCGCGACCACTTCCTGATTGAGCGGGTTCTCAATCTGCTTGCCGTTGATGTTGATCGTATCGTTGAGCATGCCGCGATCGTCACGGTCGAGATGCACGAGACCGGCATTGCGATTGCGGTACCAGGTCACCTGGCCTTCAGGATCTTCGACCCAAGTATCGATGTCATCCGGCAGGTTGTCCGGCCACGTGACCGTGATCACATATTGTGCGTCCAGATCAACCTTTGCCTTGGTCTTCTCCGGATTCAGAAACAATATGGCGACAAAGAACAGCAACACAAAGCCGATCAACGTATTGAAGAGGAGATCGGTGAAAGGATCCGATGGCCGCGGTCCAGTGTAGTTGTGTTTGCCGCCGAGTCGAATTGCCATCAGCTCCCCCCGTCCGAATCGAGCTCGCGACCCAGGCGGATGAGGCTGGCGATCAAACGTTCCACCGATCTGCCAAGGATCATGTATTGTGTGCCGAGCAGGGTTGCCGAGATTAGTCCGAGCAGAGTCGTGTAGAGCGCTGTGCCCATGCCACCGCTCATGGTGAACAGCAGGTCCTGGATATTGCCGGAGTTGGGCTTCGGTCCATCACCAAGTGACGCAAAGATGAGGATGAACCCGATTATCGTGCCAATAAGTCCGAGGCGAATGAGAATATCGACAATATACCAGCCAATTTCGACCGGTGCACGTAGGCGGTCAGCATAGATCTCCAATGTCTGTTGCCGGATGTTGCCGGTCTGATCATTGGCTTCATCCTTATGACCCATTTCTATAACGAAACCTTCGAGCACAGGCTGCGGCATCAATCCAAAGCGCCGTGGCATTATGTTGCCGGCTGCCGACCTCGCACGATCCAAACGATTACCGGAAAGATAGTCGTCCGAGCGCTCCAGTTCTCTGGCAACCGAGAGCGTATGGATACCGACATGCAGGCTCGCGGCAACGAAAATAACGAGGATCAAAATGCACAAGTAACTGCGATCGGCGGCAAAAACGGCAGCCATGTAGCGCTGATCAATGGCGATCAGCAGCCCAACACACACACTGCCGACAAGCAGTAGCCAAAGCAGGGGATATTGATGAAATCTTGCAGTGGCAGTGTGCATGGTTACTGGTCTTTCTTGCCGGGTAGCAGATCCTCAAGATTGCGGTAGAGCTCCTGCGCGCGCTGAATCTGATTGGGGGCCAGCGACAGACTGCCGGCCATCCAGCGCATCTGGTTCTCAGCCGTTTCGCTGCCATTGATGCGCGCCTGCCGCAGCCAACCGAAGGCGCGCAGCACGTCCCTCTTTACCCCCTGACCGTTGCGCATCAGCCGTGCCAGGTTGACTTGTGCCGGGGCATAGGCCTGGGCTGCCGATTTCAGATACCAGTTTGCCGCTGCGCTGTGATCCTGTTTGCCGCCAAGACCCAGATAATACAGATTGCCGAGTGTGTTCTGGGCGCGCGCATCGCCGTTTTCGGCTGGCGGGCGAAGATAATCCCGCGCGATACCGTAATATCCTCTGTTCATGGCGGCCTTGGCATCTCTCGGGTAAAGCTGGAAGCCGGCGATGCCGGCTATTACCAGAACAATGCCGACAATGAGCACGCCAAAAACACCGGACCGAGCCGCAAGACTGCTCGATGGCTTTGGAGAGGCACTCATCAGGCTATTGTGCAACGGCATCCACGAGCAAGGCAATCACTCGCCCGAGGGATTCCGGCATGCGCAACGGTAGCAGACTGAACTTCGCCGATCGCAAGAAACGGAATGCCGAGATACTGCAGATCGCCTAAAATGGATTGGACCAGCCATCGAGCTTGTGCAAACCAATGATATGCCGAACAATTCTGCAATTGCCACTTCTCAGCCTGGCGCTGGTGCTGTTAGCAGCAACCGGCTTGATTGCATCGCCGACCGCTGAAAACGAAGGCTCTAAGTCCCTGACCGGTAAAGAGACCCTGGCTGGCAAAGCTACAGATGAACAGCGGGTCAATAACTGCAAAGTGCCCATCGAAAAACGAGGTACTAAACCCCGGCCGGACGGGTGTTCGCTCAAACAATCGGCACCGTTGGACAATGCCGAGTGATCTGCGGGGAATGCTTGTCCCACCCTAACTCAATCGGGCGTCCGATTCTTTGGCCTGTGCAAAGTTTTTTCCGGAATCTCGTTATCGCCGTGCAAACGTGGTAATTTGCGAATCGCTGGTCCATCCTCGGGAGACCACCTCAATGACCGGGAAGATTGTTACCGTCACCCAGCAAAAGGGCGGATCGGGCAAGACTACCATTGCGGCCCATCTTGCTGTTGCTTCATCGCGCCTGCATTATAGGACTGTCGCTATTGTCGATACAGACCCGCAAGGCAGCCTGGGGCGCTGGTTCATGGCTCGAAGTGAGCGATCGAGCAGTGCCAGGCCGGAGATGGGCTTTCGCACCGCCAGTGCCTGGGGTGCTCGTTATGAGGCCCAGGATCTTGCCAAGGACTATGACATCGTCATCATAGACACGCCGCCGAAGATGGGGATCGACGGACGCCCGGCCATCGAAACGGCTGATCTGATTGTCGTGCCGGTGGCTCCCTCGCCGGTTGACCTGTGGGCTACCGAGCCGACCATCGAAATGGCGCAAAGCGCCAAGAAGCCGGCGCTCATGGTGCTTAACCGGGCCAATGCACGCGCCCGGCTCACTGGTGAAATGGCCACGGCTTTTGAAGAGCTGGGCGCAGTCGCCGCCAAAACGATGATTGGTAACAGAATCATCTTCGCGTCCAGCATGGGCTGTGGCAGTACCGCTCTGGAGGCTCAGTCAAACGGCCCAGCAGCAAGTGAGGTCGGCGACGTCACTCATGAAGTTATGAACGCCTTGGGCCCCTTTACGGCTAAATCAGCCGCGTAGTGCGGCGATCACCTCGTCGGTCTTTACCACTTTGGCAACATTTTGCATGGCGTAGTTGATCGACGCATTGTGCCAATCAGCATTCATGGTCGAGCAGCCGTCTTCGGCAATGACCATGTGGTAACCCTTGTCAGCACCGGTCCGCGCTGTGTGTTCGATGGACATGTTGGTCCAGGCGCCGGTCTCGATAATTGTGTCGCGTCCGGTGGCCTTCAGTAAAGTTTCCAGCGTCGATCCTTCCCAGGCGCTCATGCGGTTCTTGGTGACAACATGATCGCCGACCTGCGGCTCGAGCCCGGTAACCGGAGCGACACCCCAGGTGCCACGCACCAGAGCGTTAGCATCGCGCAGGCCCTCGAACAAAGGGGCATTGACGGTGACGCCAGGCATACCCGGTTCGACGATAAACCAGACATGGATGACCGGCACACCGGTCTGCCGACACGTATCGGCCAGGCGGCGAATGTTGTCGATGCAGTTTTGTTCCCTGCAATGGATTGGTGAGCCACTGTCGGCAAAGGCGCCGCCTTCCATCACGACATCGTTCTGCATGTCCTGGATGATTAATGCACAGCGCGGTGCCTGCAGCTGGAGACCGCCACCGGCGGGTGCCGGCGTGGAAACAGGCGGCGGTGCAGATGAGGCGGTAATCGGTGCCGCGGGTGCAGCTTCGACTGTGGTTGGGTGGGCGCGCATAAACGGTTCATTGCGCGGACCGACCTTTGTCTTGACCGAATAGAGCGAATGGGTGGCACACATGAACAACGTGCGCCAATCATCGCCGCCCCAGTGCAGATTGGCGACCATTTCCGGCACCGCAACCTTGCCGACCAGCCGGCCTTCTGGCGTATAGACCCAAACGCCGCCAGGTGCCGTCAGCCAGACGTTGCCATGCATGTCACACTTCATGCCGTCGGGCACACCGGGTTTGACGCTGTCCTGAATGCCGGAGGCCAGCAACCGGCCGTTGGCCAGTTTGCCGTCTGGAGTTACCTCATAGACTCGGATGTTCGTCTGCGCGGTATCGTTGATGTAGATCAGCTTTTCATCGGGCGAAAAGCACAGGCCGTTGGGTTGAGTAAAAGTGTAGCGGTCGACCATCAACTCCGGTTCGCGGCCAGCGCTGCCGGGCGCAATCTTGTAGACCCCCTGGAAACCGAGCTGCACAGGACGCTCGACGCCGAAGCCGGGCATACGACCGTAGGTGGGGTCGGTGAACCAGATCGAGCCGTCCGACTTCACGCACAAATCGTTCGGGCTGTTGAGTTCTCTTCCCTCGTAATGGCTGGCCAGCACCTCGCGGCTGCCGTCGGGCCGGAACAATGCCACGGAAGAGGTCGCGTGCTCGCAGACCAGCAGGTTTAAGTCGGCATCATAGGTCATGCCATTGCCCTTGTTGGACGGGTGCATGACCTCGCGCACGCCGTGGCTGTCCCAACGCCGGCGCTTGTCATCGGGCATATCGGAGAATAACAGATACTTGTCGACCGGATGCCAGATCGGGCCTTCGGTGAAATTGAAACCGGTGCCGAGCTGCATGACCGGTGCGTGCTCGTCCAGCAATTCCCGGAAGGAAGGGTCGACGGCTTCGTGTGCCATGGCTGTTCTCCGTCTCGTGATCAGCTACATCGGGAACCATTCGCGCTGCGGCACGCTTTCCACGATCGGGCCCGGAACCTGCATCTCGAGCCGTCCGACCACGCGCTGACCTTCAATCCTGGCCGGCTTGTCGTGCACCGGCAGCAGGAAACTGTAGTTGTTGAGGAGTTTCTTGATGGCGCCCTTCTCGGAGCGCTTCGAGCCCGCATGGTTGCCGGTCACCTGCGGTTCCATGAACTGGGTTTGACGGACCTGATTCACGATCTGGTCGTTGAAATTGTAGATCACGTCGCCGCAGATGCAGGCGATGCCTTCTGTGGTTTCGACCATGACGTTCATCGACCCTTCCGTATGTGCGTTGGCCGGCTCGCACCATACGCCGGGGATGATTTCCTCGCCGCCGGTAATCTCCAGGTCGAGGAACCGCAAGGCATCCTGCGTGTGCAGTCGTTCGATCAGATGCTGGATGTCGGGCTTGGGATATTGCGGATGCATCAGTCCGGAGACCGAGCATTCAAGCTCACGCCGGTTGAGCACGACGGTGGTGTTCATGTTGAAATGATCGTCCTTGCCGGCATGGTCGATATGCAGATGAGTATGCACGATATAGCGGACATCGCCGATCTTGACGCCGTGCTTGGCGAGTTGGTTCTCGATCATGTTGTCGTGGAACTGGAGGCCGCGCATGCCAAGCGATTCCATGATCGCGTTGTCGCGGTAACCGGTGTCAACGAGGATAGGATAGGTCCCGCCGAGTATCAAGAAGCCGTAGACCGGGACACGCCGAACTCGACCGCATTCATGACCGAGGACGAGGAAGCTGGCTTCCAGCTCGATGTCGCCATAATCGAGTATCTTGATTTCCAGTGCCATTTTGATGTCTCCCTTCTTGTTTTCGCCAACCGGGGCGGTTTGCTCGGTCACAGTCGATAAATACGCTCAGCAGTGTCATGGAATATGGCGCGCTGCTGGTTTTTCGGCAGCCCGGAAGCAGCGGACAGGAAGGCCTTCGTGAGGTCGGAATAGCTGGTCCACAGCTTCTCGATCGGAAAGTTGGAGCCGAACAGGCAGCGCGAAGCACCGAAGATTTTCACCGTCTCTGTGAGAATGCTCTTGATATGGGCGGCATCATTGCGATGGATGAAGGTGCCAAAGGCCGACAGCTTGCTGACCACGTTGGGCTCATTGGCAAGCTGTTTCATGCCGTCGCGCCAGACCGCCCATCCCGTATCGGTGAGGTCTTCCAACATGCCGGCATGCTGCAGCACGAAAGTCACATTCGGGCAAGCGCGGGCCAGTTTGGTGGCACCAACCATCTGACCTGGAAACACCTGGAGATCGAACGACCAGCCATAGTCAGCAAGCCGGGCAACATTACGTTGGACATTTGCGTCCGTCGGCAAATCGGGGTGCGCGGCGAACCGATACATCGAATTCTCATGCCAGTGAAACTGTTGGCGAACCCCCCGCATTACTGGGAGGCCCTGCAGTTTATCGAGTTGTGGACGCACTTCATCCACAGTGAAATCCGCATAGGCGACGAGCCCGTGCGGCCAGCCCGCGTCATCTGACACCGATTGCACCCAGACTGCTTCGTCGACGAACCAGTTAGGCGCCCAGTTGGCCTGGACATAGACCGACTTGACGACGCCGGCGCCCTTGATGTCCGCAAGATACTCGTCAATCAAATAGTCACGCTTTATCGCCTCATAGGGACCGAAGATTCTCGGCTGCATCGGCCCAAGAAGCCATGGCAAGTCGGCCTGCCGCCAGATGTGGTGATGGGCATCGATGATCGCCGTCATACCGCCTCCCGGCCCAATGCCAACAGGCGATCGCATAGGGCTTGCACGGAACCGCCGTCATCGAGCTGATCGATGAACGGCATGACGGACTGCATGGCGGCGGTTTCGGGCGGTTGGTCCCGGCCAGCGGCCAATGGAGTCAGCCAGATGAGCCTCCAGGCGAGTCGCGAGAGCTGTTCGACGGCATCGGTCATGGCGGTGTGATCGCCGCGCTCCAGTCCATCGGAAAGCACGACGACCAGGGCGCCGCGGGCGAAGCTAGCGTAGCGCGGGATGGCGAGGAACGCCTGAAGTGCATCGCCAAGACGGGTGCCGCCGTCCCAATCGGCGACCGTGCTGGAAGACCGCGCCAGTGCCTGGACCCGGTTGCGTAGTTTCATCGCCCGGGTGATGCGGGTGAGGCGGGTGCCGATCGTGAAGACTTCCACATGGCGACCGGCACGAGTGAGCACATGAGCAAAACGCAGATAGCCGTCGGTTTGCTGTTTCATCGATCCGGATACATCAACCAGCAGAACGATGCGCCGCTGGCGCATCTTGCGATCCAGTTTTGGCAGCTCGATCACCTCGCCATCACGCTGCACCGCCTGACGCAGCACCTTGCGCATGTTCAGGCTAGCGCCTCTGTGGGCCGGCACGCGCCGGTAGGATTTGCGCATCGGCATTCGTTCAGGGGCGGCGCGGCGGAAATGACGAAGGGCAGCCGTCTCCGCGACTTCGGCAAAGCGGCGAACGTTGAGCATCTCGCTGCCGGTCGCCTCGCCGCCCGACTCGCTTACATCTTCCGTGTCCAGCGGTTCGACATCTCCGATTGCGTCGTCACCAACCAAGATCTCATCATCTTCTGGCTCGCCCGGTGCCGGTGCGGCAACCGTACGACCCATAAAATGCCAGCCGAACAACTTGTCGAATTCGGCTCGACGTTCGGGCTGCGGAGCCAGTGTTGCGCGGGCGGCGCGATGGATGTCGTTCATGGAAGCGGGACCAAGCAGACCGACAGCCTCGACAAAGCTTATGGTCTGTTCAGGTGCAACGGCAAAACCGTTTTCCCGAAGTAATCCGGAAAACTTCACAAACGGTTCAGCAGCGCGCGGCAATGATTCAAGGCCGCTCATGCCGCTGCTCCGGTGATGATCTGATCAATTCTGGATGCAATGAAGCTCAGATCTTCCTGATCCTTCAATGCCACTCCGATGGCGCGCTTGAAGGCGTCGGGCCAATCAGCACCCTGGATATTGAGCAGCGTCGCAGCTTCGGCCCATTCGACCGTCTCGGCCACACCGGGCGGCTTAGCGAGCGGCTCGGCGCGTAGACGGCTGACCGCGGCAACGACCTTGTCGGCGGTGTCGCGCGCCACTGAGCTTGCCCGCATCATGACAATGCTGGCTTCGCGTTGGGCGTCAGGATACTCGATCCAGTGATAGACACAGCGCCGTCGGAGCGCCTCGTGTAGTTCGCGGGTGCGGTTCGACGTCAGCACGACAACTGGCCGTTGGTCGGCGCGCACCGTGCCGCGCTCGGGGATGGAAATCTGGAAATCGGACAGGAACTCGAGCAGGAAGGCCTCAAACTCGTGATCCGAGCGGTCGATCTCATCAATCAGCAATAAAGCATTGCCGCCAGCCTGAAGCGCATCTAGCATCGGCCGGGCGATGAGGAACTCGTCCTTGTAGATGTTGACATAGTCGTCACCGGCCTGGCGGATTGCCAGCATCTGGCGCGGGTAGTTCCACTCATAGAGCGCAGCGCCGGCATCGATGCCTTCATAGCATTGCAGGCGGATCAGCCGCCGGCCGAGAACCGAGGCCAACGCCTTGGCGGCTTCTGTCTTGCCGACACCGGGCAGCCCTTCCAGCAGCAGCGGCTTGCCCAGGGCCAACGCCAGATAGGCCGCCGTCGAAAGGTCGTCATCGGCCAGATACTGTGCGGCGAGCAGGGCATCGTGCAACTCCGGGGGCGATCCGATACCTGCTATGACGGGGTTGACGGGCATCTGCCAGGCGACCTTTCTAGTATGTACCTTGTGACTGAGCGCCGCCGTTGGCCTTGATACCGCGCAGCACCTTTTCCGGTGTGATCGGCAGCTCGTCGACCCGCACGCCCACGGCATTGAAGACGGCATTGGCGACAGCCGGCAGGACCGGATTGGCGCACATCTCGCCCGGTCCTTTTCCACCATAGGGTCCGTCCGGCGCCGGGCGCTCTAGGATCGCGATGTCATGCGGCGCGATATCGCCCGGGCCCGGCATGAGATACTCGTTGAAATCGACCGGTCCGTGCGCGCGGTCGGGATAATAGGGTTCCGTCGTCTCCCAGAGGGCATGGCTCATGCCCATCCAGGCGCCACCGACCAGTTGCTGCTCGACGAGTCTTGGATTGAGCGCCCGGCCCACTTCATAAGCGGAGTTCATTTGCACGACTCTTACCTCGCCGGTCTCGTCATCAACCTCGACATCCACGACCAGTGCGGCATGGGCGTAACAGGATACGGGGGTCATCTCGCCGGTTTCGGGATCGACATCGGAAAGCGGGATAAGGAAGATGCCGCGGCCGGCAACAGTCTTGCCGTGCTTGAACTGCGCGGCGGCGGACGCTTCGGCCGTAGTGATCGAGCGCGACGGCGCGCCGCGGACATGGATGTTGCCCTTGCCATCGGTCTCGAGGTCTGCGGCATTGACTTCCAGTTCTTCGGCTGCTGCTTCGAGCATTACGGCACGGGCCTCCTTGGCGGCCTGGATCACCGCATTGCCGACCCGGTGGGTGCCGCGTGAGGCGAACGAGCCCATGCAGTGAGGCCCGGTATCGCTGTCGGCGGTGTCGACATAGACATCTTCGACCGGGACACCAAGCGTCTCGGCGGCAATCTGGCGTGTGATGGATTTCATGCCCTGACCGAGATCGATCGATGAGAGTGCAACGGAGAACTTGCCGTCCGGATTAGAATGGACCAGTGCCTGGCTGGGGTCACCACCCAGGTTCATGCCGATTGGGTAGTTGATGCAGGCAAAGCCGCGTCCCTTGTATATCGTCATGGCTCAACGTCTCCTGAAACCGGAATTGGAGGCGAACCGGCTGTAGCCGGGCCGGTTGGCCTGCCTTGCAGGTGGCTCGGCAGGTTCTTTTGTTAACGGCGGCGATGGTTGCGGCGTTGCCGGCGGTGGGCCAAGCGGCGCCGGAGACAAGGGCGTGTAGGGCGGCGCGGCTGCAGGGTGCGCATAGTCGGGTTGGGCGGTCGGCGTCGGCGCAACAGCAGGTGGTGGTGGTGCTGGCGTTGCGGGCGGTAGCACGGTGGTGGGCCGCGGTGCGACGCCGCCGGAGCGCCGTTCGCCAATCCGTCCGTTCTCATCCGTGACCGTGTATGGGATCCGAGCGCGTTCGCCTCCGCCGCCGTGCAACGAGGACATACGCTTGAATTCATCACGGATTGGCCAACTGGCTTTCTCCGCAGCGACCTGAGCACACTCGATCAAGGCACAGTTCTTGGCCTCGCGACGGTGGGCCTTCATGTCGCCGTCGCGATAGGCGTTGACGATGCGCAGCTCGACCGGATGCATACCGACGGCCTGGGCAACCCTGTCCATCTGGCTTTCGATGGCAAAGTCGACCCCAGTCACACCGAAGCCGCGCATGGCCGTTGCCGGCGTTCGGTTGGTGTAGACGCAGAACACATCGGATGAGACATTTGGGATCGTATAGGGACCGGGCAGATGTGCAGTGCCCTTGATGATCGCGTAGCTCGACAGACGCGTATAGGCGCCGGCGTCAAAGTAGCCGGTGAACTTGCGGGCGATGATGCGCCCGTCATTCATTACACCATCTTTGAGATACCAGCGCTCGGCACCGCGCGGAGCGCCGACTTGCATCTCCTCAGGCCGATCCCAGACAAACCGACAGGGTTTGCCTGTCAACATGCAGGCGAGAATCGCCATCGGTTCGACAAGGCTGTCGACCTTGCCACCGAAGCCACCACCGACGGTGCCGCCAATGAAGTGCAACCGGTTCGATGACACGTTGAGCAGTTTGGCGGTGGTGCCGAGTGAAAAGAAAAGCGCCTGGGTGGAGGTGTAACAAACGAACCGGTCGTTGGTCTCCGGCGCTGCAATGGCACCGTTGGTCTCGATGGGAGCCTGCTCGATCGGAGACATCTGATAGCGGCCTTCGATGATCTTGTCGGCCTGGGAGAAGGCGGTTTCGACATCACCGAAGCGCAGCTTTTGGTGGTCGTATTTGTCATGATAGTCGAACGTATTGTTGGGATAGGTCTCGTTGACGACGGGCGCGTCCGGCTTCAGCGCGTCCTCAACATCGAGGACGTGCGGCAGGACCTGATAGTCCACCCGAACCGCAGCCACCGCATCACGCGCCTGACGATCGGTATCAGCCACGATGGCCAAAACCGGCTCACCGATATAGGCGACTTTCTTATCGGAGATCAGCGGTTCGTCATCACGTCCAAAATTCAGCAAACTCAATAATGTGTTGAAATTATTCGGTACATCTGATGCTCGAATCACTTTGACGACGCCGGGCATGCGTTCGGCTTCAGATGTGTCGATTGAGCGGATGCGGGCGTGGTGATGTGGGCTGCGCACGCAGCGCACGTGCAGCAGACCTTCGAAGAGATGATCGTCATAGAATGGCGAACGTCCAGTGACATGGCCGAGAATATCCTGGCGACGTGTCGGCTTGCCGATCTCATTGAGATTGTCATCGCGCTCGTCGGCGAACAAATCTTTTCGGAACTCTACACTCATGGCCGGTGGTCCTTCATGCGGATCGTCGCCCAACGCCGCGCCCGGCGGCGTCGAGGATCGCATTGATGATGGGCTCGTAACCAGTGCATCGGCAGATGTTGCCGGAAATCGCTTCGATGACCTCTTCGCGGCTCGGCTTCGGATTGCGATCGAGCAGCGCCTTTGCTGCCATCAGCATGCCGGGCGTGCAGAAGCCGCATTGGGCTGCGAAGTTCTCCATGAAAGCTTCCTGCAGCGGATCGACACCGCCATCCACGACAAGACCAGCGGTCGTTGAGATCTGTCGGCCCTCCATGGTCTGGGCCAACACTAGACAACTCAGATACGGCTCACCGTCGACCAGGACGGTACAGGCACCACACGTGCCTTGCGCACAACCATATTTGGGTGACAGGTCACCAACACCGCGGCGCAACACATCGAGGAGGTTCTGGCCTTCGTCGACAAACACCGCCTTGTCGGCACCGTTGAGTTTGAACTGTATCGGTTTCTTGGTCATGACGCACGCTCGAGCAACAAACGCTTCAAGTGCACAGGCGCGACCTCGTGACGGTACCAGGTCGACGCGATCGCATCGGTGGGTGGCTCGACACCGCTGGTGGCTACCGTCACTGCCTGAGCGATGCCAGTCTCATCAAGCGTCTTGCCTTCAAGGGCCTGCTCAACCGCGGGTACTCGCATCGGCGCTGCGCCCATCGATCCATAGGCAATGCGGGCACCCGAGATGCGGCCGGCCTGCTGCGGCAGGTTGGCGGCGATGGTCATCAGCGACACACCCTTCGGCTTGACTCGGCTGACCTTCTTGAACCGGAACGCGCGTTGCTGAGGCCTTGTGACCGTAAGCGACATCACCACCGGACGTGGTTCACGCTCGCGTTCGCGCAGCAGATCCGCCAACGGCATCCCTTGTTCGCCACCGGCGAGAACCAAACTGGCATCCACCGTCAACAGGGCGGTCGCAAGGTCACCGTAAGGATGGGCCGCAAACAGGTTACCACCGACAGTCGCCATGTTGCGGATGGCCGGCCCACCAACAGAGCGGGCAGCCGGATGCAGGAAATCGAGTTCGCGGCTGGAGAGAATTTCGGCCATGGTCACACCAGCACCGATAACAATCTGTTCACCCCGGGCGTGGATCTGCTTGAGTGCCTGGTCCTTGGCCAACAAAATGGTCGAGAACGACTGTTCGCCCTCATTGATGTCCCGCATGATTAACGTGCCACCACCCATGAACCGGGCGGTGCGATCGCCGATGAGAGCCCGGGCGGCTTCGGCAGCGCTGTCGAATGTTTTGACACTTATACTCATCCGCCTACTCCTAAGCCACCTCGGCCAGATGGGTCCGAATGGCCTCGAAGCCGGCCTGGTAGATCTGTTCACCGACCATAGTTGCCATTTGTTCTTCTTCACCAGAACGGGTCGAAAACGAGCTTTCCCACTTCCAGAATGTCCGGTCACCATCGGTCACTGGCAACAGGCGCACATGGGCGACGTAGTTGAACAGCGGTACCGGCGTATCGAGCAGGCAGTAACTGAAGGCGAGATTGATGTCGGACAGCGACAGCAACCGCTCGCGCAGTAGAGAACCGTCGATCAAATGAAACCGCCGAACACAGCCGACGCAGTCCGATGGGCGGCCGCGCTCGACCTGACTGTCAGCGATTGCCGGATGCCAGCGGTCATGGCCGTTGAAATCGCGCAACACCTCCCAGGCTCGGTCAATTGGGGCATCGAGAATTGTGCTTTTGACCACTTTGACCATGACGCGCGCTACTGTCCTCCAAAGTGACGCTTCAATGCGTTAAAGCCGCCCTGGAAAACGTCCGTTGCAATACCGTTGGTCAGATCGGCTTCGTTGCCCGGATCACAATCGAATTCGGCCGACCACTCGATGAAGCAGCGATCACCGTCACTGACCGGGTTCAGCCGCAAGGTCGCGACATAGTTCTCCAGCGCCATCGGACTTTCGAGAATCGAATAAGTGCAGTACATGTCGTAATCGCTGAGCGCCAGGAGCTGTTCGCGCAGTTGGTCTCCGTTCTGCAGACGAAAGTTGCGAATGCAACCGACCTTGTCGGACGGCTCGCCATTTTCGATCTGGCTATCGGCGATGCGTGGATGCCAGCGCGGCAGAGCATTGAAATCCCGCACCCGCTCCCACACCCGCTCAGCAGGTGCGTCAATCACGCTGGAGACATAAACTCGAGCCATTGCAATCCCCGCCTACTTGTCGTTTTGCGGGTCGCGATCGGCGGAGCCACCGTCGCCAGCATCATCGCCGCTGGTGCCACCGCCACCGGATGAGCTGTCATCGTCACTGCCGCGTTCGATGTTTCTCGCGATACGCTGCATGTCCGAGGCCTCGCGGATCAGACCACCCTGTTTGGCAAGGTTTGACCCATCGATGCCGATATCGGATAGCAGGCTGTCGACCAACGGGGCCTGGACACGATACCGCAAGGCTGAATTGATGACCTCTTCGGTGGCATTGGATTTTTCGCCGCTACCCGTGCCGGTGATGCCGTCCAGCTGCATGATGCGGATATCCTGGATCTTCTCCATCGGCTTGACGGAGGCGGCCACGATACCTTCGACATGTTCAAGCAGCTTGCGACGGAACAGGGCATAACGGGCATCGTCGGTGAGAACATTCTCGGCCTCGTTGAGAAGACGCTGGGCCTCGGCCTCGACCGCTGCACGGACGCGATCGGCTTCGGCAGCAATGCGTTTTTCCTCCGCCGCCTTTTCGGCCATGACCACATCGACGCTCTTGCGCCTGTTTGCCTCTTCGGTCTCGCGGGCCGTCTTGACGCGCTCTTCGGCTTCGGCTGCCCGCGCTTTGGCGGCATCGGCCTCGGCCTGGGCCGCAGACTGATCGAGCGACTTCTGGTAAAGCGTGATGGCCTTGTCCATCTCAGCTGACTCAACGTCGCGCTCGCGATTGACCTCGAGCTTTCGCCGCTCGGTCTGATGGCCAATGCGTGCTTCATCAAGTCCGCGCTCCGCGGC
>JAEKFU010000572.1 GCA_016522385.1 Pseudomonadota bacterium | reverse complement strand
TGGAGCGGGCGATGGGATTCGAACCCACGACCCCAACCTTGGCAAGGTTGTGCTCTACCCCTGAGCTACGCCCGCATCTCTTGTCATGCGCCAACCGGTCGCGCTCCTTGCGCCGGTGCGCCGGTGTTATTGCGCAACCGGCAGGTAAATGCAATAGGATCGTGGGCGCAGCATCGCACACCCAAGCCTGATCAAACACGCCCGACCCGGGCCGTCCGGACAAATCCCATGACAGCCACCAGAGACGACTTGTTTGCCCGTTTTGCCGACCTCAACATCCACACGGAAACCAGGACCCATGATCCGGTCTACACTGTTGAGCAAGCCCGTGCTTTGCGAGGGGAGATTCCCGGCGGTCATTGCAAGAATTTGTTTTTGAAGGACAAAAAAGGCGCATTGTGGCTGATCGTATGTCTTGAAGATGCCCAGATCGATCTTAAATCCTTACCACAGAAGATCGGCAGTGCCCGCATTTCGTTCGGCAAGGCGGATTTGCTTATGGAGGTGCTCGGCGTCGAACCAGGTTCGGTAACGCCATTTGCACTGATCAATGACGCTGACAACCGCACAAATGTAATTCTTGATGCCGATTTGATGAGCAATGAAATTGTGAATTTCCACCCGCTCGAAAATACCGCCACGACATCGATCCGGTCCGCTGACCTGATCACTTTCATCGAATCATGCGGACACAAGCCCCAGGTGTTAGACATAAATTGATGATCGGATGACTGTTGGCCGCTTTGGTGATCGGTGCTAAGCCTAGCTTCGACAATGGATTTCGGCGCAAAAGACGCCTTACGTAAGATTTGATCGGGAAGTATCGAACAGATGGATGGATCAAGCATAAGCATGGGCGGACAGATCTCCGCTTCAGATAATACCGGCACCGGCGGCGATCTCATCAAGGACGCCGATACCAAAAGCTTCATGACCGACGTCATCGAGGCCTCGCGCCAGGTGCCGGTAATCGTGGATTTTTGGGCACCCTGGTGTGGCCCGTGCAAACAACTCACGCCGACAATCGAAAAACTCGTTCGCCAGGCAAAGGGCGCCGTCAAGCTGGTCAAGGTCAATATCGACGAGAACCAGGCGCTTGCCGGCCAGATGCGCATCCAGTCGATACCGGCAGTATTCGCTTTCGCCAACGGCCAACCGGTCGACGGTTTCATGGGCGCGCTACCGGAAAGCGAGATCAAGGCATTCATCAACAAGATCGCCGGTCCAAGCGCTGATGATCAGCAGGTTGAGGAACTGATCGCCGCCGGCAAGGCTGCTTTTGCCAAAAAAGACCTCAACATGGCCGCTCAAGCCTTTGGCCAAGCTCTGCAGCTGGATCGCGAACATCCTGCCGCATTGGCCGGCCTGGTCAAATGCCAAATCGAAGCCGGCGAAATCGAAGGAGCCGAGGCCACGCTCGCCCTTGTGCCGCCAGACAAACAGGATGATGCCGAAATCGCCAGCGCCAGGGCGGCGCTGGAACTGGCCGCCACCCCTACGGATACCGGCGATATTGGCCGTCTCCGCGATGAGATCGCGGCGGATAGCGCCAATCATCAGGCCCGGTTTGACCTGGCACTCGCCCTAAACGCGGCTGGCCAGCGCGAAGAGGCCCTCGACCATCTCCTGGCAATATTCCAAACACAGCGCGACTGGAATGACGATGCCGCGCGCAAACAGCTCCTGGTCTTCTTCGAGGCTTGGGGGGCGAGCGACGAATTGACCATTGCTGGTCGGCGGCGGCTGTCCTCCATAATGTTCTCATGACGAGCAATACGGATGAGCTTGATCGAACGCTATCAAACACCAGATGATTTGCCGGACGCCATTCCGGTCTTTCCGCTGGATGGTGCGCTTTTGCTGCCGCGGGCACAGCTGCCCCTGAATATATTCGAGCCGCGCTACCTACAGATGGTTGAGACCGCTATGTCCGGGGATCGGATCATAGGCATGATACAAACCGACGGCAGTGCATCCGATGACGATCCACCGCCGCTATGCAAGATCGGTTGCGCTGGCAGAATTACCAGTTACACCGAAACACCGGACAACCGGATTTTGATCACCTTGGGCGGTATCTGCCGTTTCGAGGTGGAATCCGAAATCCGTTCATCGGCGCCGTTTCGCTCGGTCGCGGCCAATTTCGATGCCTTCCGCAACGATTTGATCGCCGGCCTAGGTGAAGAAGAGGTTGATCGAGAAGAGCTGCTCCGTGCCTTTAGAGCCTACCTGGATGCGAACGACCTGCAGGCCGACTGGCAGGAGATCACCTCGGTCCCCAATGAAGCGCTGGTCAATGCCCTGTCGATGATGAGTCCCTATCAGGCACGCGACAAACAGGCGCTACTGGAGGCCGTCGATCTGAAATCGAGAGCTGAAGTTCTCGTGGCGCTCACCAATATGGCCATGGCCAGCCACACCAGTGGCGGCGACGGCCGCCTTCAGTGATCCGCTAGCATGGCCTCCCCGCCGACCAAGCAAGGCAAACGGACCACGGCAGCCCAGGTGGATCCCAAGCTGTTGGAGATCCTGGTTTGCCCGCTCACCAAGCAGACCCTGACCTATGATGCCGAACGCCAGGAGTTGATTTCTCCGGCGGCCCGCCTTGCCTACCCGATCCGCGAAGGCATTCCGATTATGTTACCCGAAGAGGCCCGCAAGCTCACCGAGGACAGCAGCTGAGGGTGATGAATAAACCAACTGAGATCTGGCCGACCGAACTGCGCGCCAAACCACAAGGCACGCATCTGGTTGTCACGTTTGAGAATGGTGAAACCTACGAAATGCCAGCTGAATTCTTGCGCGTGGAAAGCCCCAGTGCCGAAGTCAAGGGCCATGGCAAGGGCCAGGAAGTCACCGTACCCGGCAAACGCAATGTCCGGATCGCCAATCTCGAGCCGGTTGGCAATTATGCCGTCCGCATTGTCTTTGACGACAATCATTCCACCGGCCTTTACTCTTGGTCGCTGCTTTTGAAGCTTGGTCGACAACAGGACGAACTGTGGCAGACCTACCTCGACAACCTCGACGCACAAGGTCTTTCGCGAGATTGACCCGGTGCCGTCACGCTCTATACCGGTTCTCCCGCCAGCAGCTTTGGCAGTTGCCCACTGAGTCCGGAGGCCTCACGCATGAAGGCCGATTTCAGGCTGCCGGCCCGATTGACCGCGCCAAGACCTAGATCCCTGATCACCCGCAAAGATGCGTTATCATTTGAAAACAATCGGTTAATTCCATCCGTCGCGACGGCAACCATCACCGTATCCAATCGCCGCCACGCCTGATAGCGCTCCAGGACATCAATCGCACCAAAATCGAGACCAAGCCGCGTTGCCTCTGTCACGACTTCGGCCAGCGCTGCCACGTCTCTCAGACCGAGGTTGAAACCAAGCCCTGCAATTGGATGTACGACATGCGCTGCATCGCCGACCAGGGCCATGCGTTCGCCGACAAACTCACGCGCAATCTGCATGCTGAGCGGATATGAGAACTTTCGACTGATCGGCCGCACCACACCAAGCCGGTCCCCAAACCGACGCTGCAACTCGCTCAAGAAGGACTTTTCATCCATCGCCATCAGTTCGTCCGCGAAGTCGGACCGCTCGGTCCACACCAGCGATGACCGATTACCCGGCAACGGCAGAATGGCGAACGGCCCGGCCGGCAGGAAATGTTCTTCAGCACGTCCTTGATGGTCAAGTTCATGTTCGACAGTGAACGTGATGCTTGACTGCATGTAGTCCCAACCGATTGTGTGAATACCCGCCGCCACCCGGGCTGCAGAATTGCGACCATCGGCGGCCGCCAGAAGCTGGCCGGCAAGCTGTTTGCCGCTGGCCAGCAACACGGCGGCACTATTCCTGTCAAACGTAAACTGCTCAACCGTCTGGCCGGCCAAAATTTCGATGTTTTCAGCATTGACCGCGGCATCATGGAGCGCTGCATAGAGATGCGTGT
>JAEKFU010000545.1 GCA_016522385.1 Pseudomonadota bacterium | reverse complement strand
GTCCTACACGTCTAAGAGATGCCTTAACTAAGTCACGGAATATGGTATCGATACGTATTCTAAAAGATATTGGCCGCAGACATGCAATGCAGCATGTCAGCAAGTTTGGTTTTGACCCAGAGAAACTTCCTTATGATTTAACCTTAGCATTAGGCTCCGGTGCAGTGTCCCCACTTGAACTTGCAGGGGGTTATGCGGTGTTCGCAAATGGAGGTTATTACATCGAACCCTATATGATCGAGCGCATTGAAGATGTAAAAGGAGAGGTTTTGTATCGGTCTAGCCCATTAACAGTATGTGAAGAAGATTGCCAGGCCTTACAACAACAAATGGAATTAGAAAGCAGCGATTTAGATGGTAAAGAAAAATTTGTAACTAAAGTTGAGATGCGTACAGCAAAACGTGTGCTATCACATGAGAACGCTTATCAAATGGTTAGCATGATGCAAGATGTAATACGGCGTGGCACGGGTAAAAAAGCACGTGAAATTGGTCGTAATGATTTGGCCGGTAAAACAGGCACTACAAATAAGCAACATGATGCTTGGTTCAGCGGTTTTAATGGTGATTTTGTTGCTACCGCATGGGTAGGCTTTGACCAAGACAGGCCACTTGGCAAAAGAGAAGTTGGCGGTGTTGCAGCACTTCCTATTTGGATCGAATTTATGCGCTCTGCTTTAGAAGGCAAACCGGAACACACGCTTGAGCAACCTGCAGGGATTGTTACCTTACGCATCGACCCCGCTACCGGTTTGTTAGTCGATCAAGATAGTAATCAAGGTATTGAAGAGACTTTTAGGGAGGAATATATGCCGACCTTAAGTGCAGAGGTAAATGAGCAAACCACCTATGTAGAGGGTGGTGAAGAAGTGGAAATCCCCGAACAATTATTCTAAAACCGTGGATCTTAAACAAAATGATCGACTCCGTAAGGCGCTTGCGCAAGAAGCTGCCAAGATCATTGCTACTGAAGGCGTACGTGACTATCAGCAAGCAAAGCGTAAGGCCTGTGAACGTATTGGCAACTCTCATCACGGTTCTTTGCCCAGCAACTTTGAAATTGAGCGAGCGGTTTGTTCTTTTCAGCAGACTTTTTTATTAGACCATGAAGCAATTCTTGCAATGCAGCGTCGTACTGCGCTCAATGTTATGCGCAAATTGTGCGAGTACTCCCCTTATCTAACCGGACCAGTGCTGGAAGGTACTGCCAATTCAAGTTCAGTTATTAGTATTCATGTGTCATCAGATGCAGTCGAAGAAGTGGTAGACGTTCTACAACAGGATGTTTTAGATTTGAAAATAGAAGAGCGGCGTTTGAAATTAGGCAAAGAAGCTACCTATCTACCAACTCTAGTCTTTTTTTACCAAGAGTCCGAAATCGCAGTAACCGTTTTTAGTTTGCGACAACAACATCAAATTCCAAAGAGCAAGATTAAGAATCGCAGCCTAGAGAGAACAAACTTAAAGGGTTTAGAGAAATTGCTTAGACAGGTGAATGAAACGAGGGACTAAGTTCTTTTACCGCATCAACTAAAACAGTAAGTTTGTCTGGATCCACAAACTGTTGAATACCATGCCCCAAGTTAAAGACATGGCCACTGCCTTGACCAAACTTATCTAGTACTTTGTTTACCTCATTTCGAATTACTTTATCAGAACCATACAAAACGGCTGGGTCTAAGTTTCCCTGTAGAGCAACTTTTTCACCCACTAAGGAACGCGCGTGATCAATCTCAGTAGTCCAATCTAAACCTAATCCGTGACAACCAGTTGCAGCCATCTCAGGCAGCCAATTTCCACCACCTTTGGTAAATAAGATTACTGGCACTTCCGTTTCAGTCTTGAGTTGCAAAAGTTTTTCAACAATTTTTTTCATTGGAAATAGCGAAAATTTGAGATAGGCCTCACGCGATAAGACGCCACCCCAAGTATCAAAGATCATTACTGCTTGTGCACCAGCTCTAATTTGTGCAGTTAAGTAATCTGCAACTGATTTTGCTAAAATCTCTAATAGTTGCTCTAGCATTTGCGGTTCTTTATACAGCATAGTTTTGATTTTTCGGAATTCTCTACTAGTTTGGCCTTCAACCATATAGGTGGCAAGCGTCCAAGGACTGCCCGAAAAGCCAATTAAAGGCACACGACCGTGCAGCTCTTTTTTAATTAAGCTCACGGCATCAAACACATAACCTAAGTCATTAATCGGTTCCAGAGTGGCAATACGGTTTACATCATCGATTTGTGTAATTGGGTTGCTAAATTTTGGCCCTTCACCTTCAGTGAAATGTAAGCCCAAACCCATTGCATCTGGAATAGTTAAGATGTCAGAAAATAAAATCGCTGCATCAAGCTCATAACGATCAAGTGGCTGTAACGTCACTTCGCAAGCAAGCTCAGGGGTTTTGCAAAGTGTTAAGAAGTCTCCGGCCCGTTTTCGAGTAGCACGATACTCGGGTAGATAGCGCCCGGCTTGACGCATAATCCATAGCGGTGTGCGTTCGACAGGTTGCTTTAACAGGGCACGTAAAAAAAGATCGTTTTGTAAATCAGACATGAGTCTTTAAATGGTTGTAGCTATATGGAATAACTATAGATTATCTAAGTGCTACTACAAACACTAACTATCTAATACTCACGTATTTGTAGCGCTAACGGTTTTTTGCAAAGGCTAAGTGCTTAGGGCTGACTTGATTTTGCTACTAACGATTGCCATATCTGCTCTTCCAGACAGTTTGGGTTTCAGTATCCCCATAACTTTACCCATATCTTTGATACTTTCAGCCCCAGTTGCAGACAAGGCCTCACTAATCAATTTGTCTACCTCCTCTTCACTGAGTGCTTTGGGTAGATATTCATTGATCAGTGTTAACTCTGATTTTTCTTTGTCTACTAAATCTTGGCGATTAGCCTTTTCAAACTGGGTGATCGATTCACGACGTTGCTTCTGCATTTTTGTTAATACAGCAATGATGTCTTGATCAGATTGTTCTTCACGTGTGTCAACCTCTTGTTGCTTAATCGCAGCAAGAATCAAGCGGATCGTTTGTAAGGAAGACTTATCGCCACTGCGCATGGCAGACTTCATGTCTTCGGTGAGCTTAGTTTTAAGAGTAGACACCAGAAGAAGGTGCAGAGGGAGTGTGCTTAATACAAGCGTCGTCTGCGCAAGCTTGTTCTAGCTACCCGCTTTAGATTGCGTTTTACCGCGGCAGCGGCTTTACGTTTGCGAATCTCGGTGGGCTTTTCGTAAAACTCACGTCTACGTACTTCAGTGATGGTGCCTGCTTTCTCACAAGAGCGACGAAAACGTCGCAATGCGAAATCAAAAGGCTCATTTTCTTTTACACGTACGCCTGGCATATTTTATGTCGCTACTGAAGTGGTTGCTCTATTCAAAAGAGCCGCGATTATACCGACAGGCCTCGATAATTCAAATGTTTAAGCACAGAAAGCTCATAAAAGCATCAAATATCATAAGTAAAATGTGGCCTGGGCTGCTTATACAGCGAATTCACGGGATAATACCCTTATGCGAGTACTAGGAATTGAAACCTCATGCGATGAAACCGCGGTTGCCATTATTTGTGAAAAATCCGGTTTGCTTGCCAATCAAATTTATTCACAGACAGAATTGCATAATGAATACGGAGGCGTAGTCCCTGAGCTTGCTTCGCGTGATCATATAAGAAAGCTAGGACCTCTGATCAAGCAATCTCTGAGTGAGGCGCAGCTGTCATTAGCAAATGATATTGATGCCATTGCCTATACATCTGGACCAGGCTTGATGGGTGCCTTATTCGTAGGTGCAAGCTTAGGTAGAAGCCTGGCGTGGGCAATGGGGAAACCTGCCATCGCGGTACACCACATGGAAGCACATTTACTAGCTCCGCTGCTAGAAGATGTAGCCCCAGATTACCCTTATGTGGCCCTTTTAGTCTCTGGCGGACATACCTTATTAGTAGAGGTGTCGGCAGTGGGTGATTATAAAATTCTTGGTGAAAGCATCGATGATGCAGTTGGCGAGGCCTTTGACAAGGTCGCAAAAATGTT